>JAUYMC010000259.1 GCA_030699545.1 Gemmatimonadales bacterium
CGCGGGATCGAGCGACCAATCGATCCACGTCAGCTCGTTGTCCTGGCAGTAGGTGTTGTTGTTGCCCTGCTGGGTGCGCCCCAGCTCGTCGCCGTGAGACAGCATCGGCACGCCGTGCGAGAGGGCCAACGTGGCGAGGAGGCTCCGGGCCGCCCGCTCGCGCCGGGCGATCACGGCGGGATCGTCGCTCGGCCCTTCCACCCCCCAGTTACGGCTGAAGTTCTCGCCGGCGCCGTCGCGGTTGTCTTCGCGGTTGGCCTCGTTGTGCTTCCGCTCGAAGCTGACCAGGTCGTGCAGCGTGAAGCCGTCGTGGCACGTCACGAAGTTGATGCTGGCGTGCGGCGTGCGGCGCGGCTCGTAGAGATCGCTGCTGCCCGACAGGCGGTAGGCGAGTTCCGCGATCTGGCCGTCGTCGCCGCGCCAGAAGCGCCGCACGGCGTCGCGGTACTTGCCGTTCCATTCCGCCCAGCCGGCGGGGAAGTTGCCGACCTGATAGCCGTCGCTGCCCAGATCCCACGGCTCCGCGATGAGCTTGACGCGCGACAGGATGGGATCCTGTCGAATGATGTCGAAGAACCGGCTGACGCGACTGACGGCGTGGAGCTCGCGCACCAGCGCCGGCGCGAGGTCGAACCGGAAACCGTCCACGTGCATCTCCGCCGCCCAGTACCGCAGGCTGTCCATGATGAGCTGCATGGCGCGCGGGTGCTGCATGTTCAGGCTGTTGCCGCAGCCGGTGAAATCGACGTAGTAGCGCGGCTGTTCGGGATCGAGCCGGTAATACGCGAGGTTGTCGATCCCCCGCAGCGACAGCGTGGGCCCCAAGTGGTCCGCCTCCGCCGTGTGATTGTATACGACGTCGAGGATCACTTCGATGCCGGCCTGATGCAGGCGCCGCACCATCTCCTTGAACTCCGTCACCTGCTGACCGCACGCCGCGGTCGCGAAGCGCGCGTCGGGCGCGAGAAACGCGACGGAATTGTAGCCCCAGTAGTTCACCAGCCCCGCCTCCGCCAGCGCGGGCTCGACGGCGTGGTGATGGACCGGCATCAGCTCCACCGCCGTCACGTGCAGCGCGCGCAGGTGCTCGAGGATCGGGTCGCTGGCGAGGCCGAGGTACGTGCCGCGCAGCCGCTCCGGCACGCCGGGATGGCGCGCCGTCATCCCTTTCACGTGGCACTCGTAGATGATGGTCCGGTTCCACGGCGTGCGGGGCGGCCGGTCGCCCTGCCAGTCGAACGCCGGATCGATGACCACCGCCTTCGGCAGCACCCCCGCGCTGTCCCGCCCGTCGCGCTCCAGGTCGGCGTGCGGCCCGCCCGGCGGATAGGCGAGCAGCACGGGGTCCCAGCGCACGGGACCTGCGACGGCGGTGGCGTAGGGATCGAGCAGCAGCTTCGCGGGATTGAAGCGCAGGCCGGCGGCCGGATCGTAGGGACCGTGCACGCGGTACCCGTAGAGCTGGCCGGGACGCAGGCCCGGGACATACCCGTGCCGGATGCCGTGGGTGGTCTCCGGCAGGGGAATGCGCCCCGATTCGACGACGGCGTCCGCCGCGTCGAACAGGCACAGCTCGACCGCCTCCGCATGCTCGGCGAACACGGCGAAGTTGACGCCGTCGCCGTCCCAGGTGGCGCCGAAGGGGTAGGGCTGACCGGGCCACGGCGTCGTCATGTCTCGGAGGGCCCGAGCAGCTGCAGGATGGCCGCAAGTGGAATCATCACCCAGTCCGGACGATTGTTGAGCTCGTACGCGAGTTCGTAGATCGCTTTCTCCAGGAGATACACCTGGAGCATGGCGGCCATGTCCTCGCGGGCGGTTGGCAGCAGGGGCGTCCCGGCCATGGTTTTCAGGTACGCCTTGAGGAAGGCGGAGGACACCCAGGCCCGCCAGTACTCCGCCCACGGCTCGAGGTTGGGCAGATCTTCGGGTTTGACGAGCGCGCCGGCCACACGCGTGGCGACGGTGGTGCGCGTCGCGTAATCGAACGACCGCAGCATGCCCGCGATGTCGCGCAGCGGCGAGCGTTTGATGCGCCGCTCGCTGATCGGACGCGTGGGCTCGCCCTCGAAATCGGTGATGATGAAATCCTTGCCGGTGTACAGCACCTGGCCCAGATGCAGGTCGCCGTGGCAGCGGATGCGTTGGGCCACGATGCGGCGGTCGACGATGACGCGCAGGGCACGCAGCACGCGGGCCTGGGCGGCCAGCAGCCGGCGCCCCAGCTCGGCCGCGGGGGCGGGCAGCAGGGCGAGGCGCTCGTCGAGCAGCCGGAACGCGCGTGACGCCAGATTGCGCATCGACTGGTAGAGGGAGCGCTGGTGCAGCTTGGTGAACGGCTCGGGGGCGAACGCCGGATCGTCACGGCTCGACGCCAGCGCGCGGTGCAGCTCGGCCACGCGCTGTCCGATGAGCCGGGCGGACTCGAGGAATCCGCCCACCAGCGTCTGCGCTTCCGCCGGGAGGGCCTCCTCGGTCAGCGCGATGACGCTCTTGGCGGCGAGCGGCTCCGGCTGGCCCACGTCGCGCTGCCGGATCACGGCCCGCTCGAAGTAGCGCTCCACCTCGTCGAGCGTGTAGTGCCAGGCGTCGCCCTCGTTCGGCACGAACGCGTTCAGGATGGCGAGCGTGGTCCGCTCCCGCCCTTTGGTGGGGTGATACTCCAGCACGCCCGCGACCGGCGCGACGGCGGAAAATCCCAGCTCGGTCAGGTGCCGCCCGATCTCGAAATCGGGATTCACCCCCGCCTGCGGACGCCGGAACAGCTTGAGGAACACCCGGTCGCCGTAGCGCACCGCGGTGTTGCTCTGCTCGAACGATACGACGGACGGATCGGGGAGCGGCGCGCCGGCGGGGAGGAGGTCGTGCAGCACTCCCGTGGGCGCGGCCAGCACGGTGCCGTGGGGGCCTTTGAGACGGCGCCGCTGCATGATCGCGTCGAGCAGGGCGATGGCGACCGGCTTCTCGGCCAGCCCGTCGTACAGGACGCCTTCGGTCTCCCGCGTGCCGTCGGTGGTGCGTACGCGCGCAATCGCGGCGTGCGGGGAAAGCCGCTCGATTTCCGCCTGGCGCTCCCCCGTCGCGCACGCGATGGGCACGAGGTACTGGTCCGGCGCGCCGTCGGCATAGTCGACGCCGACGAGCGTGAGATACACCGGCCCCACGGCGCTGGGGACGGGCACGGCATCCAGGATTTCGGTGCGCTTGATGTGGAGCGCCTTGCCGCCGAACCACCGCCGCGTCTGGAAGTACGCGGGCAGCACGGCGGCGAGCGCGCGGGCGCCCGGCCCCGTCAGCAGCGTATCCCATGCCCCCTCGGTCTGCAGCGCGGGGAGCGCACCGCTCGCCCGCGGGTCCGCCCGCACGCTGGAGCGGGCCGCGCGCAGGGCGAACCAATAGAACGCGTGCGGTCCGAGCGTCAGCAGGTAGGGCAGCTCGCCGATCGGGGGGAACTCGGTGCCGCCGAACAGCTCCACCGCGACCTGTCCCCGGTGGGCCGCCAGATCGAGCTCGACGAACTGCGCGTAGCGCGACAGGTTCGCGACGACGAGGATCGTCTCGTCGCCGTGTTGGCGCGTGAATGCCAGGACTTTCCCGTTGCGCGGATGCAGGAATTCCAGCGTGCCGCGGCCGAACGCGGGGTGCTGCTTGCGCAGCGCGATCAGTCGCTTCATCCACCACAGCAGCGACTGCGGATTGTTCTGCTGCGCCTCCACGTTGACGGTCTCGTAGTGGTACTCGGGATCGAGCGTCACCGGGAGGTAGAGACGCTGCGGGTTGGCGCGCGAGAAGCCGGCGTTCCGGTCGGCGCTCCACTGCATCGGCGTGCGCACCCCGTTGCGGTCGCCGAGATAGACGTTGTCGCCCATGCCGATCTCGTCGCCGTAATACAGGATGGGCGTGCCGGGAAGCGAGAACAACAGGCCGTTCATCAGCTCGATGCGCCGCCGGTTGTTGGCGAGCAGCGGCGCCAGCCGCCGCCGGATCCCGAGATTGATCCGCGCCTGGGGGTCGTAGGCGTAGACCCGGGACATGTAGTCGCGCTCTTCGTCGGTGACCATCTCGAGCGTCAGCTCGTCGTGATTGCGCAGGAACAATCCCCACTGTCCCGTCGGCGGCGGCGCCGGCGTCTGCTGCACGATGTCGACGATGGGGAAGCGGTCTTCCATGTGCAGCGACATGAACAGCCGCGGCATGATCGGGTAGTGGAACGCCATGTGGCACTCGTCGCCCTCGCCGAAGTACGCCACCGCGTCCTCGGGCCACTGGTTGGCTTCGGCGAGCAGCATGCGATCCTGGAAGTTCGCGTCGATGTGCCGGCGCAAGTCCTTGAGGAAGGCGTGGGTCTCGGGCAGGTTCTCGCAGTTGGTGCCTTCCCGCTCGAACAGGTAGGGCACCGCGTCGAGCCGCAGCCCGTCCACCCCCAGCCGGAACCAGAAATCGAGGGCCTGGAACATGGCGCGGCGCACGGCCGGATTGTCGAAGTTGAGATCCGGCTGGCTGGCATAGAAGCGGTGCCAGTAGTGCTGCTGCGCCACCGGGTCCCACGTCCAGTTGGACGTCTCGAAATCCTTGAAGATGATGCGCGCGTCGGCGTAGCGGTCGGGCGAGTCGCTCCACACATAGAAGTCGCGCCAGGCGGTGCCGCGCTTGGCGCGCCGCGCGCGCTGGAACCAGGGATGCTGGTCGGACGTGTGGTTCAGGACCAGCTCGGTGACGACGCGCAGGCCGCGCTCGTGCGCCGCGCGCACGAAGGTCTTGAAATCGCGCAGCGTCCCGCAGTCGGGATGCACGTCGGTGTAGTCGGAGATATCGTAGCCGTCGTCCTTCAGCGGGGAGGGGTAGAACGGCAGCAGCCAGAGCACCGTCACCCCCAGGTCGCGCAGGTAGTCGAGCCGCGCCGTCAGGCCGGCGAAGTCGCCCACGCCGTCGCCGTTCTGATCGGCGAACGAGCGGACGCGCACCTCGTAGAAGATGGCGTCCTTGTACCAGAGCGTATCGCTCACGGCGCCGTCCGGCGCCGGGGACGCGCCCGCAGCACGTGCGCCACCTGCACCCCGGGGTCGAGCCGCACGTAGTTGCGGGTCCCGCGCCAGGTGTAGGTCCGGCCGTTCAGCAAGTCCTCCACGTCGTACCAGTCGTCTTCGCCCAGGCCCCACCCCGGGCCCGCGGGATCGTCGGCCGCCCCGGCGCCGAGCGCCGCGACCGGGACGTGCACCATCGTCTCCTGCGGCCGCGCCGGATCGAGGTTGACGGCGATCAGCAGCTCGTTGTCGCCGGCGTGCTTGCGGTAGAACAAGACCTGCTCGTTCTCGGAGCCGTGGAATTCGAGATTCCGGAATTCGCGCAGCGCGGGATTCTCGCGCCGCAGCCGGTTGATCAGCGCGATGTCGGCGCTCAGGTTGCAGGGCCCCGGCGCCGACCAGTCGCGCCACACCAGCGCGTACTTCTCCGAGTGCGTGGGCTCTTCGCTGCCGGGGCGCACCGGCACGTTCTCACACAGCTCGAACCCGGAGTAGATGCCGTACAGCGGCGACAACGTCGCGGCCAGCAGCAACCGGATCTGAAACGCGGGCCGGCCGCCCTGCTGCAGATAGGCATGCAGGATATCGGGCGTGTTGGCGAAGAAGTTGGGCCGGAAGTATTCGACCATCTCGGTCCGGGTCAGCTCGGTGAGATACTGCCGCAGCTCCCACGCGCTGTTGCGCCAGGTGAAGTACGTGTACGACTGGGTGAACCCGATCTTGGCGAGGCTCCGCATCCGGGCCGGCCGGGTGAAGGCCTCGGCGAGGAAGACGACGTCGCGGTCGTCGCGGTGGATCTCGGCGATCAGCCAGTCCCAGAAGGCGAACGGCTTGGTGTGCGGATTGTCGACCCGGAAGATCCGCACGCCCCGCGCGATCCAGAAGCGCACGATGTCCCGGCACGCCGCCCACAGGGCGAGATAATCGTCACACCAGAAGTTCAGGGGATAAATGTCTTCGTACTTCTTGGGCGGGTTCTCGGCGTGCTTGATGGTGCCGTCCGGACGGATGAAGAACCACTCAGGATGCTCGCGCACCCAGGGGTGATCGGGTGAACACTGCAGCGCATAGTCGAGCGCGACCTCGAGTCCCAGCGCCGCCCCCGCGGCCACGAACCGCTCAAAATCCTCGATCGTCCCCAGTGCCGGCTCGACGGCTGTGTGTCCGCCGTGTTCGTTCCCGATGGCCCACGGGCTGCCCGGATCGGTCGGCCGCGCCACGAGCGTATTGTTGGACCCCTTCCGCATGGTCCGCCCGATCGGGTGGATCGGCGGCAGGTACACGACATCGAAGCCCAGCGCCGCCAGGCGCGGCAACGCCCGCTCGGCGTCGGCGAACGTGCCGTGCCGCCCGGCCACCGGCGCCTGCGAGCGCGGGAACAGCTCATACCACGCCCCTGCGCCCGCCAGCGGCCGGTCCACCTCAACGGCCAGCTCCGTGCCGGCCTCGGTGCGATCGGTCGGCGGCAGATGTCGCGCCATGAGGGCGAGGAGGTCGGGATCGAGCGCCGCCTCCATGCGGGCGGCGGCGTCCGCCTGCTCGTCGCTCAGGAGCTCGGCGGCGGCCTCGAGCGTGGCGCGGGCGCCCCGTGGGGCACCCTTCAGCTCGCGCGCGGCCGCCTCCCGCACGAGTGCCGCGCCCTCGAGGAGGTCGGACCCCACGTCGATCACGCCGGCGGCGGCTTTTTTCGCGAGTCCGGCGCGCCAGCTCCCGAAGCGGTCGGTCCACACGGCGACCGTGAAGACCCAGCGCCCGATGCGGTTCAGCGGCGCCGTGCCGCGACAGCGGTCGAAATTGACCTCATAGCGCATCGGCGCGGTGCACCAGCGGCGTTCGCCGGGCCCGCGGTAGCGCAGCTCCCCCGCCAGGAGGTCGTGCCCGTCGCGCACCACCGTGGCGTCGACCACCAGGTCGTCGCCCACGAGCCGCTTGGCCGGGAACCGGCCACCATCGACCGACGGCGTGATGTGCTCGATGACGATCCGGGGATGCCCGCGCGACGGCGGCGGCCTGGAGCCGGCTGAACGGATCGAGCGGCGCGGCATTACTCCGCCGGGCGTCCTGCCGCGCGCGCCACGTCGCGCAGCGAACGCACCGCGTCGGGCGCCAGATCCAGCGTCCGGATGGGGAACGGAATGGTGATGTCCTCACGGCGATAGCGCGCGTGCAGGCGTTTGATGAATTCGTGGATGATGAGATACCGCGCGACGAATTCCCGGCCCCGCAAGATGACCGTGAAGTTGACGCTCGACTCGCCGAAGGTGTGGTAGCGGATGAAGGGCTCGAACGTCGGCACCGCGCCGGGCACGTCGCGCAGCACTTCGCGCGCGACGGCGGTGGTGACCTCCTCGACGCGGGCCAGATCGCTGCCATAACTGACGCCCACCTGGACGAGGACCGCGAGCTCGGTCTCGGGCAGGTAGTAGTTGGTGGTGATCGCGGAGGCGAGCTTGGCGTTCGGCACGATCGTCACGTTGTTGGAGAGCTGGCGGATCGTCGTGTAGCGCCAGGTGATGTCCGCGACGTACCCCTCCTCGCCCGATTCGAGCTTCACGTAGTCGCCCGGCCGGACCTGGCGTGACGTGAGGATGTGGATGCCGGCGAAAAAATTGACGAGCGTGTCCTGCAGCGCGAGGCCGACCGCGAGCCCCCCGACGCCGAGCGCCGTGAGCAGCGGCGTGATCGACACGCCGAGCGTCCCCAGGATGACGAGCAGCCCGATCGCCAGCACGAGGAGGCGCGCGACGTTGACGAGCAGGCTGGCCGACGGCAGCCGCGTGGCGCCGCGGGAGGCATGTGTGACGTACGCGGCGGCGAGCCGCGCCAGCGACCAGGTGGCCGAGAGGATGATGAGGAGGAGGACCGTCTGCTGGAGCAGGCGGGCGGTGCGCGCCGGGAGGGCGACGAACTCCAGCGCGAGGTACAGACCGAGAATGGCGCCCCACAGGACGACCGGCCCGCGCAGCGTGCCGACGATGAGCACCCGCGCGCTCCCCGCCTCGGCCGTCCCGCGGCGGAGCAGCAGGCGCTGGACGAGCACGCCGAGCAGCAGGCCGGCGAGGACGAGCGCGGTGGGTAGCGCGACCGCGAGCGTCCGGTCGAGATCGAACCTCACGCTAGGGGGCGCGCTCCCACCAGCGGAACCGCTGCGGCTCGAGCTTGGCGAGCCGGTGCAGGTTCCGCGCGAACCGCCACGCGAACAGGGCCACCATGCCGGCGAGCGCCACACCCAACGTCCAATCGGCCACGCGGCCGATCGGCGCGCGCGTGATCGCCACGGCCGTGTTCAGGAGAATCAGCAGCAGACGCACCTCGGTGGGACCGATCCGCCCATACGCGATCTTGAAGACCCCGAACACCTGCGACTCGAGATACACGTTGATCGACAGCGCGAGGTAGGCGACCACGAGCCCCAGCGCGATCCCCAGACTGACGTAGGGGGACAGGCCGATGCCGGCGCCGATGACCGCGGTCGAGAACGCATCCACGACATGATCGAGGTAATAGCCGTACTTGGGCCGCTGCGTGCCGCGCACCCGCGCCAGCGTGCCGTCGAGGCTGTCGCCCAGCCAGTTGATCGCCAGCATCAGACTCGCAACCCAGAGCCACCGGGCATCGTAGGTCGTGAGGGCGTAGGCGGTGCCGGCGCCCGCGGCGGCGAGCGTGCCGAGGGCGGTCAAATGATTGGAGCGGATAGCGCGCGGCACCCGGCCGGCGAACGCGAGCAGCAGTCGCCGCTCGGGTCCCGCCAACAGAAAGGTCAACTCGCGTTGGGCCGTCTCCGGTGGTGTCATGAGCGTAACGGAGGGCACAGGATTCGAACCTGTAAGGGCTTGCGCCCGCCGGTTTTCAAGACCGGTGCCTTAGCCATTCGGCCAGCCCTCCTCGTCCCTAACCTAAGCAATGCAGGCCGACTTGCGGGCCCGGCTCAGCTTCGGTATATCTTCGGGTCGCCACACCTGACCCGGGACGCCCGCATGTCGATGTCAGCTGCCGTCGTTCGACGTAACAATACGAACGCGCACGGAACCGATGCGCGCCATGCTCTGTTAGGTTCATTGCCTGTTCGCTGCCTTCTCGTCCCGTAACCACATGGTTCCATGAGGCTGTCCGACATTTCCATCCGGCGCCCGGTGCTCGCCAGCATGATGAGCGCCGCCCTCGTGCTGTTCGGCGTCATCGGCTACTCCCTCCTCTCGGTCCGCGAGTTCCCGGATATCGATCCGCCGGTGATCTCGGTGAGCACCGTGCTCCCGGGCGCGAATCCGCGCGTGGTCGAATCGGCGGTGACCGACATCCTCGAGGAAGAGCTCTCGACGATTCCCGGATTGCGCACCCTCAGCAGCTCGAGCGCCGAGCAGTCCTCGAACATCACGCTGGAGTTCTACCTCGACCGCAAAGTCGAAGACGCGGCGCAGGACGTGCGCGACAAGGTGTCGCGCGCCCGGGGGCGCCTGCCCGAGGACATTCTCGAGCCGGTGGTGGCGAAGCAGGAGGCCGACGCTTTCCCCTTCTATTTCCTCGCGTTGCGCGCGCAGAACTACGACCTGCTGCAGCTCTCCGACATCGGCGACCGCGTGGTGAAGACGCGGCTGCAGAGCCTGCCGGGCGTCGGCCAGGTGTTCATCTACGGTGAGCGCCGCTTCTCGATGCGCGTGTGGCTGTCGGCGAACGCGATGGCGGCGCGCGGGATCACGGTCCAGGACGTCGAGAACGCGATCCGCGCCCGCAACGTCGAGATTCCCGCCGGCCGCATCGAGTCGCTGCGCCGCGAGTTCACCGTGCGCTCGCTCGGCGAGTTGAAGACGCCCAGCGAGTTCGCGGACATGACGGTCGCGAACCAGAGCGGCCGGCTCGTGAAGCTGGGCGACATCGCGCGCGTCGAGCTCGGTGCCGAAGACGAGCGCACCGTCCTGCGCTACAAAGGTGTACCTGCCGTCGCGGTCGCCGTGGTGCGGCAGTCGAAGGCGAATCTGATCGAAGTGGCGGACGCCATCCGTGCCGAGCTGCCGGCGATTCAAGCGGCCCTGCCCCCCGGGGTCGATCTGATTTCGGCATTCGACCAGTCGGTGTTCGTGACGCGCTCGATCAGCGAGGCGGAGGAGACGCTCGTCATCGCCGCGATCCTCGTGATCCTGATCATCTTCGTCTTCCTGCGCAACATCCGCGCGACGATCATCCCCGGCATCGCGATCCCGGTGTCTGTCGTCACGACGTTCGCGGTCATGTATTTCCTCGGCTTCTCGATCAACAACCTGACGCTGCTGGCGCTGATCCTCGCGATCGGCATCGTGGTGGACGACGCGATCATCGTGCTCGAGAACGCCTACCGGCACCAGGAAGAGCTGGGCAAAGACCCCGAAACGGCGGCGATCGACGGCACGCGCGAGATCGCCTTCGCCGTGATCGCGACGACGATCGCGCTCGTCGCGGTGTTCACGCCGCTCGCCTTCCTCCAGGGGACCACCGGCCGGCTGTTCAACGAGTTCGGCATCGCCGTGGCGGGCTCGGTGGTCATCTCGGGGTTCGTGGCGCTGACGCTGACCCCGATGCTCTGCGCGAAGATCATGCGGGTGCCCAAACAGCACGGCGCGCTCTTCCAGACGCTGGAGCGCGGCTTCGACGCCCTCGCCACCCGCTACGCCAGGAACCTGCGCTGGGCGCTGGGCCATCGCCTGGCCGTGGTGGTCGGCGCCGTCATGACCGTCTTCGTCGCGGTCGGGTTGTACGGCTTCACGTTGAAGCGCGAGTTCATTCCCGCCGAGGACCGGGGCTACTTCATCACGTTCGTGATCGCCCCTGAAGGGGCGTCGCTCGACTATACCGACGGCTACATGCGCCGGATCGAGGAGATCCTCGGGCGGACCCAGGACGTCGAGGGCTACTTCAGCATCATCGGGTTCCGCGGCGTGAACTTCGGCGTGATCTTCACGCGCCTCGCCGACTGGAGCGATCGCGACCGGGACGTGCAGGACATCATCAACGAAGTGCAGCCGCAGTTCTTCATGGTCCAGGGCGTGTTCGCCTTCGCCCAGAACCCCCCCGCCATCGGCGGCGGGTTCGGCGGCCAGGTGCAGTACATCGTGCAGAACCCCGACTTCGACAAACTCATTGCGGGGATGGGGACGTTCCAGCAGGCCGCGTCCCAGATCCCCGGCCTCGTGAACATCCAGGTCGACCTCAAGGTCAACAAGCCGGAGCTGACGGTCTCCTACGACCGCGACCGCGCCGAGGACTTGAGCGTGCCGGTGCGCGACGTGTCCAGCACGCTCCAGACGCTGCTGGGCGGCCGGCGCGTCAGTACGTTCACCCGCAACAACAAGCTGTACGACGTGATCCTGCGGCTCGATCCCCGCGACCGCGCCACGCCCAGCGACATGAGCGGCCTGTACCTCCGGGGCCAGGACGGGGCGCTGGTGCAGCTCTCGGCCATCGCGTCGGTCAGCGAAGGCGTGGGGCCGCAGAGCCTGCTGCACCACAACCGCGTGCGCTCGTTCACCCTGTCGGGCAGTCTCGCGCCGGGCGTGGCGCTCGGCGATGTCCGCATCGCCCTCGACTCGGTGGCCGCGGCGGTGCTGCCGTCGGGCAGCACGACGGCGCTCGCCGGAGAGCTGCGGGAGCTCGAAGAAAGCGGCTCCTCGCTCACCTTCGTCTTCGTCATCGCGCTGGTGGTCGTGTTCATGGTCCTCGCGTCGCAGTTCGAGTCGCTGCTGCATCCCTTCACCGTGCTGCTGGCGGTGCCGCTGGCGGTGACGGGGGCGCTGCTGCTGCTCTGGCTCGCGGGCTCGACCATCAATCTCTACAGCCAGATCGGTCTCATCCTGTTGATCGGGCTGGTCACCAAGAACTCGATTCTGATCGTGGAGTACGCGAACCAGCTCCGAGACCGAGGGCTGTCCACCGTGGACGCCGTGCTCGAATCGGGCCGGATCCGGCTGCGGCCGATTCTCATGACGTCCATCGCGACGATCATGGGCGCGATCCCGATCGCGTACGGTCTCGGCGCCGGTTCAGCCAGCCGTCGTCCGCTCGGCTATGCGATCGTGGGCGGCATCTTCTTTTCGACGGTGCTGACCCTGTTCCTCGTCCCCGTGGCGTACGTCATCCTCGACGGGGCGCGCGAGCGGGTGGGGACGTGGCGCCGCCGCCGCCGCGGCGATGCCTTGGTTCCGGCGGAGGGCAGCGACTGATGCTGGCGTTACTGCTCGCCCTCCAGGCGGTCGTTCCGCCAGACTCGGCGTTGCCCCGCGTCACGCTACAGGAAGCGCTGCAGCGCGCCGCGCAACTCGACCCCGACTATGTCCAGGCGCTGGGGCAGGTGGACAACGCCGTCTGGGCCCGCCGCAACGCATTCGCGGTTTTCATCCTGCCGTCGGTGAATCTGACCCTGAACGGTCAGCGCTCGAACCCACCCGGCTTTTCGGCCGTGCCCATCCCCGAGGTGTGGTTCGGGCAGATCAGCGCCCGCTACGACCTCTTTACCGGCGGGCAGAAGTTCGCCGAGCTGACGCGGTCCGCGGTCGCGCTCGAAGGCGCCCATGCGGGGGAGCTGGCGCAGCGGTTCGCGACGGCGCTGCTCACCGAATCGGACTACTACAACGTCCTCGCCGGCACGGAGCTGGATCGGGTCGCGCGCGAGCGTCTGCGGCGCGCGCGCGAGCAGCTGGCGGTCGCGCGGGCTCGCGTGATCTCGGGCGCGGCGGTCTCGACCGACTCGCTGAACCTGCGCCTCGAGCTGACGCGCGCGCAGGTCGGCGCGCTGCAGCAGCAGTCGGCGCTGCGGATCGCGCGCCTCGAGCTGGGGCGCCGCGTCGGTGCCGACGGGCCGGTGGATGCCGCACCCCTCGATACCGCGGCCATCCTCGAGCTGCCGATCACGCTCGCGGATGCCATCACGCAGGCGGCGCGGCAGGGGCCGCAGTATCGGATCGCCGCGGCCAACGAGCGGGCCGCGCGCGCCTCGTATCGCGCGCAGCTCGGCACGTATCTCCCCCGGGTGACGTTGACGTTCAACGCCAACGCATTCGACACGGAGTTCTTTCCCAGCGCCTTCAAGCAGACGAACTGGGGACTCACCATCTCCTTGCCGCTCTGGGACAATGGCCAGCGGGAGCTGACGCTGTCGCGGGCGCGCGTGAACCGGGACGTGGCGCGCGCGGTGCGCGCGGACATGGACCGCGCCGTCCAGCACGACGTCACCGCCGCCTACGATCAGTATGTGACCGCCCGCGCCACCACGGCGCTCGCGGCCGAAGGCGTCGTCGTGGCGCGCGAAAGCTTCCGCGTGCAGCAGACCCGCTACTCCGCGGGCGCCACCACCATCCTCGACCTGCTCGAAGCGCAGGTCAATCTCTCGGCGGCCGAAGCCCAGCTCGTGCAGGCGCAGTACGCGGCGCGGCTCGCGCTCGCCGGACTCGAAAGCATTCTGGGCCGCCGGCTCTTCACCGACAAGGACACACCGTGAAGTCTCTCGCCGCAGTGACGCTGCTCGCGTTCGTCGCCGCCTGCTCCGACGCCAAAGGGGGTCCCGGCGAAGGGGGTGGAGGGCCGCCGCCCATGCCGGTCGAAGTCGCGGTCGCCATCCAGGACACCGTCGTGGACGCGATCCAGGCGACCGGCCAGATCGAGGCCGTGCAGTCGATCGAGCTGCGGCCCGAGGTCGAAGGCCGCATCGTCGAGATCCCGGTGCGCGAAGGGCAGGAAGTGGCCAAAGGCGCCCCGCTGTTCCGCGTCGATGACGCCGAGCTGCAGGCGCAGGCCGCGCGCGCCG
>JAUYMC010000134.1 GCA_030699545.1 Gemmatimonadales bacterium
GCGGTCGCGCGGGACATGCGCTGGACGGGGCGGATCGAGGTGCAACTCCGGCCGGGCAAGACCGCGGAGGTGTTTGGGATCCACCGCAAGGTGCGTCGCGAGGCGCGTCCGTTGCGTGACGATTCGACCTTGCAATCGTGGGTGGAGACGGCCGTCGGGTAAACGCGGCCAGAACCGAAAATACGGCATTGCGCCGGGCACGCACTCGACAGGGAGTGACGAACCCGGCGCCTCCATTGGCTGCGCCGGTTGAGGAGGCGCAGCAATAGCCACGTATGGTTGGGACAACGGAGTTGTCGAATTCGATAACTCCTCCGGGACGCTCGTCGATATCTCGGCGTACGTCACGGCGATCAACGGGATCAAGAAGAGCGCGATCCTGATCGACGGCACCACGATGGGTGACCCGTGGCGCAAGATGTTGAACTCGACGTTCAATGAGTTCGACCCGGTGACGATCGAGATGCTCTACGACGACACGGCCTCGACCGGGCCGTGGGTGCTCTTCAACGACATCGGCGGCCCGACACCGACCGACGGCCGCGAGCTCAAGGTCACGTTCGGCTCCACGAAGACGGTGTTGATCAAGACGATCATCGAGAGCGTCGAGCGCACGCTTGAGATCGGGAACCTGCACCGGCTGACCGCGGTGCTCAAGCACTTCGGCGGCGCGGCTCCGACTGAGGCGTAAACCGGGGGTTGTCCTCACCCCTCCTTGCGAGGCCGGACGGCGAGCACACGCCCGCCGCCCGGCACAAGGGGAGGGCTGGGGTTGGCTACTACATGCGTGGAGGACGAACGCAATGGGACTGATCACAGCAGACGTTATCCGGGTGGACATCCCGCACGAGGCGGGGCAGTGGGTGGAGATCCGCGGGCTGGTGTACGCGGAGCGGCGTGAGGCCCAGCGCGAGCAGACGATCGAGTCACAGAAGGATCTTGTCGCCGAGAAGGATCTGGCGCTCGCGATCCGCGAGATTCGCAATGAGATCGCGGACGACAGTGGGGTGCAGCGGGAGCCGACCGTCGACGACGTGCTCAGCCTGTATCACTGGCCGACCGTGGTTAAGCACGGGCTGGTCCGTTGGAGCTATAACGCGGACGAGGCGCCCATCGGCACGCTGCTCGGCGACCGCGAACTCAAGTTCCTCGTGCAGTCGATCCTTGGGCGGTCGGGGGTCGAGTTCCCCGGCGAGGAGACGCCGACAAAAAACTCCTCCGCGCGCTCTACCAGGCGTTAGAGGGCAGAGGGAGCGCGCCGGAAGAATGGCTCGAATCGATTCTTTGCCAGGAGTTCGGCATCACGCCGTCGCAGCTGGACCAGGAGGACGTGGGCAAGCTGACGCGGATCTTGACGATGCGGCGGTTCGCGGAGACATATCGCGCGATGACGGCGCCGGGCGCGAAGGCGACGCCGGGGCTGCCGTTCGCGGAGCAGTTCGCGGAGTTCCGGCTCGAGGAGATGCGGCGGGCCGCGAAGGGCGGGTGATCGCATGGTAACTGCTGCTCAACTGGATGTTGTCATTCGGGCTCAAGACATGGCGTCCCGGAACATCAACTCTGTCCGGAGGAGCGTGGGCGGGCTTGACGACACGGTCGGGAAGTTCGGGCTGAGCTCGGCGCTCGCGTTCGGTGCGGCGACGGCGGCGCTCGGCTCGTTCGCGCGGGTCGGCCTGGGCGAACTGATGGAGGCGGAGGCGGTGCTGGCGCAGACGAATGCCACCCTCAAGAGCACCGGCGGGATCTCAGGGGTCACAGCCGCGCACGTCGGAGAGCTATCCAACAGGTTTTCAGAACTGGCCGCCGTTGACGACGAGGTTGTTCAGGGCGGCGCCAATATCCTGCTGACGTTCACGAACATCCGCAACTCGGGCGTTGACGCCGTGTTTGACCGCGCTCTCGAAGCGACGCTTAACCTGTCTCGTGCGTTACACAAGGACCTCCAGTCGTCGGCGATCATGGTGGGAAAGGCACTCAACGACCCGATCCGCGGGGTTACCGCGCTGCGCAAGGCGGGCGTACAACTCACGATTCAGCAGGAGATCGCGATCGAGAAGTTCATCAAGGTCGGCGACGTAGCCTCGGCTCAGGAAGTAATCCTCAAAGAGCTTGAGACTCAGGTCGGTGGAAGCGCGGCGGCCTACGGCGACACGCTGGCGGGCTCGCTGGACTCGGCAAAGATCAAGTTTGAAAACCTGGCCGGTACGATCATGGGCAAGGTGATGGACGCCGGGCGTAGTTGGCTCGATCAGCTTGGCGATATAAAAGACCGGGTTGACGAGATCAACGGCACGGACGATGACAGCCGCCGGGAGTTCAGCCCGATCGGGTGGTTGTGGGACCAGGCGACGCGAGAGATCGATCTCGACCCAAACGGCGAGGTGGAGAAACTAACGTCTGCCGCCTCAGTGATGGCGGCGGTGTTCAGGGACAGGGTTGCGCCGGGCTTTAAGGTTGCAACCCTCTCGACGAAGGAGAACACGGAGGCCATCGCTGAAGCCAACCGCGCCTATAGCAGCATGGGCGGCCCCGCGGCGCCGAAGTCGGGCATCGGGCGCAGCATCATCACGGACATCGGCGCCGTTCAGGACGCGTGGGACCGCGTGACGGACGCCGCGAACGAGGCGGACCGGGCGATGTTCGATGCGCTCTCCGAGGCGTCGCCGGAGCGGATGCAACGCAATCTGGCGTTACAGCAGGCGGAGTTCAATTCTGGTGTCATCCAGCAACAGATCGACGCTGGCAGGGGATCGATGGGTGCGCCGGGATTCCCCGGCATGTCGTACCAGGAGGCGTTCGACTGGATCAACAGCGTCTTTATTCCCGGCCAGGAGAAGTGGCTGTCGATCGACCAGGATCGCATTGAGCGTGACGAGGCCGCCGCGGTGCTCGCGAAGGAGTTGACCGGCGACTACAAAAACGTCGACGCGGCGATCCGGGGCAACCTGACGCCGGGGTTCGACCAGCTCGGTGAGGCCATGTATGACGTGCAGGATGCGACGCACGGCACGCGGACGGCCTTCAGGGAGCTTGATGCGGAGTCGCCGGTTGATCTCGCCGTCAACTCCACCTTTGACGTTCCGACGGTCGCTGAGGTCCGAGCATCGCTGCGCGATCTGATCCGCGACTTCAACGCGAACCTCCCGCCGTGGTTACGGATCCCATTGCCGGCTGAGCCTTCCGAGGCGCAGGTCCGCGCATCGCTGCAGCAGCTCATACGTGACTTTAACGATAACCTGCCGCCGTGGCTGCGTATCCCACTTCCGGCGAAGCCCTCGC
>JAUYMC010000263.1 GCA_030699545.1 Gemmatimonadales bacterium
TGGCGTCGCCTTCGCGTCGTTCAGCGTCGCGGCCGACGGGACGGTCGACTACCACGAGCCGGAGCCGGAGCCGGAGCCGGAGCCGGAGGACGAGACGGCCGACACGGCCCTCGAGTACGACGCGGACGACTGGGCGGCGGAAGCGACCGATGCCTCCTTCGAGGATCTCCCCGCGGACGACGACGAGAGCGACTGAGCAACGTAGGGCGGCCCGTGGGAACCCAGGCTTTCACATTCCCTGGGCCCGTGTCCCCGGTCCCCCGGGCCGTCCTGCACCCTAACCGACGAGGCCAACGATGCCGAACCGGACAAGCCCCGAAGCCACCGCCGAACTGAAGCGCTGGCAAGCGCAGAACCAGGGTCAGACCCTTCGGCAGATCACGCCGGTCGACCCGGGCGCGGCTCTCGGGGTCGGCCAGGGTCCGCCGCCCGGTTGGATGGCGATGCAGTACATCTCCGCCGGACCGCGGTCGTCCTACTCCGCGTTTGGCCCCCCGCCCCCGCCCCCTCCGATCGTCCGCCAGTCCCGGCTCGTCCGGGGGCCGTCCGTCACGGCTGCGGACCGCGCCCTCCCGCCTCGGCGGCTCCCGCCGCGCTACGTTCCGGGTGACCACCCCGCCGCCAGCGGTGCGGTCATCGACCCGCGCACCGGCCGAGCCCTGATCGTCCCGCCGGCGACGGCATCGGCCTCTGTCCCATGGTCCCTCGTCATCGCCGGCGCAGCGCTGGCCGTGCTCACCTCGTAGGGGGCCCCGTGACCGCCAACCTCGCAGGATCGCTTGTGCTGACGGCCCCGGGGCTCGCCGCCGAGGTCCCGCCTGACGAGAGGCCCGATGTCGTCGCCTTCTTCAACGAGGCGAAGGCGCTCGCCGCCGAGGTCGTCTCGCTCGAGGCCGATGACGCCGACGACGAGGCGGCGGTCGCCAGCGTCGAGGCCGCGGCGGCCAACCTCGAGCGGGTCCTCCAGCCGATCAAGGCCGAGGTCGAGCGGTCGGGGCTCATGGCCTCCTTCAAGCGCCACGAGACGCTGAGGAAGCGCATCGCGGAACTGTCGGGGACGGCGGGGCTCGCAGGCGAACCCTCGGCGGTCATGGTCCCCTACATCGACGCCGCCTCCACCCCGCCGCGCTGGATGGCCCAGGGCTACGGGCCGCTCCAGGGCGACCTCGACACGCGATGGGACCTCTACCACCGGCCGGGCGGGACGTTCGTTGCCGCCACGCCCGCGAACACGATGGACCGTGCCGAGGCGAACTGGCGGCCCGTCTGGACCGACCGCTTCGTCTACTTCGGCCCGCTCAACTCGGGGCCGCGGTGGGGCGTCAAGGACAACTGGGTCACGTCGCACGAGGCGATGAAGGCCAACCTCGTGCGCGCGGGGCAGATGCAGACGGTGGGGCGGATCCTGAAGCGCGAGGGCGACCTCACGCCGGCCGAGCGGCAGGCGCTCGCCGCGATCCCGCTGCCGCGCGGGCAGTCCTCCCTGACGTGGCCCGCCGAGCCCAAGCCTCCGCGGCTCGGAGCGCCGCGCTGCGGAACCACCGACGTTGCCTTCAACACGCTGAACAGCAACCGCCAGATGGTCCCGGTCCTCAAGATCGCCGAGACCTGGGCCGAACCGACCCCTGACGCCGACTTCCACACGCGGAAGTGGTACGCGGACGGCTGCCCGCGCGTCACGGTGGGCTACCACGCGAACCAGAGCTGGTTCACCGCGGCGCTCGCGTCCGCGTCCAAGGCGATGTCGGACACGTTCAAGAACCAGTGGGTCGCCGCAGCGCTGATGACGCTCACCGGCGGGCCCCTGGGCCTCGCCATCTCCGTGCGTCGGCTCGTCAGGGGCGAAGGCGACGAGCTGTCGCGCGACCTCGCGCGCATGTTCGCGGCCGGCATGGTCGCCCCCGGCTACGGGCCTGTCATGGCGGTCGTCGCCCCCGACGAGGCGAACCGGATCCTTCAGCGCCTCGCCGCCAACGTCTTCTTCATGGAGCCCGCCTTCGCCTCGCTCGTGGCGCACGCCGAGGGCAACCGCGCGAAGCGGAAGTCGTTCCGCGACAAGATCCAGAAGCGACGCATCAAGTTCCTCGTGAAGTACAAGCCGCTGATCGACATCACTCTTGCCGTCATCGAGGCTATCGGCGCGGTCCTGGCAGTCTTCACGTTCGGGCTCTCGGCGGCGGCGATCACGACGGGCGTCACGATCGTCCGGCTCGTGATGTTCGCGACCGAGCTTCAGGTCATGGGGAAGGCGCTGAGCGACGCGGCGAAGGATGCTAAGGCGTTCAACGAACTGGTCCGCCAGCGCAAGGCGGAGCTCGACGCGGAGATCCTGATTCTCGAGGCGGAAGCGATGCAGCTCGAGGAGGCGCGCGCCCTTCAGCGCGTGGCCGGGCCGTCGAAGACCGCGCTTGCCGTCGCGCTCGCGGCCGGCCTCGCGCTCGCCTACGCGGTCGGAGGGTAGCCATGGTCGCCATCGCCCCCGATCTCAAGACCGCCGCCTTCTCGCTCCGCGAGTGCTGCAAGCAGCTCGTACTTCTCGAGGACCACCTGGCGCACCCCGAGAAGCGATGCGACGACTGCATCCACAAACACACGCTCGCGGCCGAGGCGTTCGCCGACGAGGCCGCGACGCTCGATGGGTGCGACCGCTTCCGCGGTGTCAACCGGCTCGGTGCTGCGATCCGAGGCGTGCGTCACGACCCGCGGCGACTGCGCGACATCCGCAAGCAGCTCTCCGCAGAACTACGCAGCGCTGGCCTCGGCTCCTGCGATTCGTGTGAGGTGCCGATGAAGGCTCAAGCTACCGTGCGGCGACACGTCGAGCCCGTCCTGGTCGCCAGGAGCGCCCCCGCGCGCGGGCGGACCGTCCCCGCCGGCGTCGGCTTCATCGGGGACCTCCTCCTCGCAGTGCTGCCCCCTGCGATCCAGGCTGGCGGCGCCGTCGGAACCGCCTACGTGGGCGGGCTCATGACGCAACAGCAGCTCAAAACGAAGCTCGAGGGCGAGCGCGAGCTGATCCACGCGACCGGCGCCTCGCAACTCGCGCTCGCGCGTCAGCAGCAGTCCGCCGCGGGCGATCAACTCGACTTCCTGAAGGCCCTGGCCGTGCCGGCCCTCATCGGTTTCGGCCTCTATCTCGTGTTCAAGTAGGAGCAGACCGTGAAGATCACCGGAACGACCGTCGCGCTGGCCGTGGGGGCCTTCCTCGCGTGGAAGTGGTACTCGGAGTCGGAGCCGAGCGCCGAAGACCCCAACGCC
>JAUYMC010000149.1 GCA_030699545.1 Gemmatimonadales bacterium
AAGTACTGGAACGGCGTGCTCGCCCCCCACTCCTCGCCCTGGAACAGCATGGGGACGAACGGCGCCGTCAGCACCAGCGTCGCGCCGATCTTGAGGCGCCCGAGACCGAGCAGGTGACACGTCCGATCTCCCCGAGCCCGATTGCCGACCTGATCGTGATTCTGCAGACACCCGACGAACGCGTGGCCGCCGAGCCCGGTCGCCGGCCGGCCATGCCGCCGGCCGCGGTAGCGAGAGTAGCGACCCGCGTACACGAAGCCCTCGCCCAGCACCGTGGCCAGCGCCTGGAGCGAGCCGAAGTCGGCGTAGTAGCCGGCGCGCTCGCCGGTCAGGACGGCGTGCAGCGCATGGTGAAAATCCTCGTTCCACTGGGCGTCGAGGCCGTACCCGCCGAGACCCGGCGGCCGGGTGAGACCAGGGTCATTGAGATCGCTCTCCGCGATGAGGACGAGGCGCCGTCCCAGATGCGCCTCGAGCGCCCGCACTTCGCCCGCGAGCTCCTCGAGGACGTGCTGGGCCGAGCGATCGAAGATCGCATGCACCGCATCGACGCGCAGCCCGTCGATGTGGTAGTCCTCGAGCCACGTGCGCGCGTTGTCGAACACGAACCGCCGCACCTCGTCGCTGCCGCGGCCGTCGAAGTTGACGGCCTCACCCCACGGCGTGGCGTACCGGTCGGTGAAATACGGGCCAAAGCGCCCCAGGTAGTTGCCGGCGGGCCCGAGATGGTTGTAGACGACGTCCAGCAGGACGGCCAGCCCGTGCTCGTGGCAGGCGTCGACCAGGCGCTTCAGGCCATCGGGCCCGCCGTAGGCGTGGTGCGGCGCAAACAGGTCCACGCCGTCGTAGCCCCATCCGCGAGCGCCAGAAAACTCGGCCACCGGCATCAGCTCGACATGCGTGACGCCGAGATCGGTCAGATGCGCGAGCCACTCGATCGCGGAGGCGAACGTCCCCTCGGGCGTGAAGGTGCCCACGTGCAGCTCGTAGATCACCCCCGCGGCAAGCGGCGGCGGCTGCCACCGCTGATCGCTCCACGGGAACGCGGCATGGTCGACCACGCGCGAGGGCCCGTGCACGCCATGAGGCTGCCACGAGGAGCGCGGGTCAGGCAGGGGCGCGCCCCCGTCGACCGCGAAACGATACTCCGCGCCGGGCCCGGCATCCGGGACCTCGACGCCCCACCAGCCGTTCTCGCTCGGCGACATCGCGAGGCGAGTGTCCGCGATCTCGACGTCCACGGTGCGCGCCGTGGGAGCCCACACCCGAAATGTGCTCACAGGGCGTTCCGTCTTCGCGGGGACTGCCGGGAGACGAATCCTGTCAGGATCGGGATCACACCCGCGACGATGACCAGGAGCCACCGTTCAGCGTGCCGAGGCTTCGACCTGATGTTCTCGTGGATCTACGGAGCACGAGCTGCTCACGGCCCGACTCGCTCGCGACATCCAGCACCACGGTTCCGAGGCACCTGGCCACTTCGGACGCGATCAGCAGCAGGGGCCGCCCGCGGTGAGGAATCACGGTGTCGCCCACGCCCGTGACCCCTGGCAGTAGCCCGAGTTGTCCCGCCGGGCCGGGCACCAAGCGGATGGCCTGCTGCGACCGGTCGAGACTCGCGCGAGCCCGCAATCGTTCCAGGTACTCACGTGCGATGCCGCTTACCTGAATCATCGCATCACCTCCCGCCGGCGCGTTCGGAGTTCCCGCATCCCGGCGCGCTTGAGCCCAGAGTGCCGCGAACCAACTGAAGGAAATCGCCCACGCGAAAGGGCTTGTCCAGGTACGCCGTCGCCCCAAGTCTCATCGCCTCGGCCCGCACCCCCGATCCTCCGAACGCCGTGATGACGATCACCGGCAGCCCCGGGCGCCGCCGCCTGACATACGCCACGAGGTCGAGGCCGCTGGCGCCCGGCATTTCCTTGTCCAGCACCACGAGGGTGACTTCCTCCTGCTCCACCGCCTCTATGAGACCCTCGCCGCTCGGCAGCTCCCGCGCCCCGATCTCTTCCCACGCTAGCAGATCCTTGACGAGGGTCCGCATCGCGGGATCGTCGTCCACCACCAGCGCCAGGCCGCGTGGAGCCGGCCGGCGTTCAGGCTGGGATTCGCTGCTCACGCCTGACCCCAAATGCGCCCACCCACGGGGGCCTGAGATCCAGCTCGCGGACCATCTGGAACACGCGCCGTGGCGTGCCCAGGTCGCACCATTTGAGCGCGGGCATGTGCGAGACCATGAGCTCCGCCTGGCCCCGCTCGAGTACATCCGTGGAGAAGTTCGCCGAGGGCGCCAACGCATACGCTTGGCCGAGCGCCCAGCGCTCGTGCTCCGTGCCGAAGAAGCGATCGAGCGGCGCGAGCCGGGCGCTCAGTTCCGGCACGTGCCGTTCCCCCAAATCAACCAGGCGGCCTGCCTTGGCCACGATCACGAAGGTGTTCCAGAGACAGCCCTCCGCCAGGAGCGCCTCGGCCTCAGCCGGCCCGGGCTTTTCCCGGAAGCAGGTCACGGCGGAGATCGGGCCGGCGCTGGTCCGCCCAAAGGCCCGACCCGCCTCGATCCACCCGTACTCGGTCTCCGCCCGGTCCGCCCGCGCACCCAGCAACACCACCCAGTCAGGATTGGCCCGGACCGCCGCGGCGACCTCGGCGACGTGCGCCATGAACCGCCCTGTCTCGACGACGAGATGATCCGATGGGAAGACGGCCACGATGGCCTCAGGGTCTCGCGCGCGGACCCAGCGGGCAGGCAACAAGACTCCCGCCGCCGTCCCGCGGTCTGCGGGTTGCTCCAGCACATGGGGCATCCGCCTCCCGCCCCGCTCCTCCAGCAGGTAGCGAGCGTGGTCGGCCTTGGTCACGATCACAGTCCTATCGCAGGGGGCCAGCATGGCGACCCGATCGAGCGTCTCCCGAAGCAGCGAGCGCCCACTCGTGACCGACGCGAATTGCTTGGGACGTTCCTCCCCATGGATTCGCCGAACCAGTCGTCGCAGGCGCACGCCTTGCCCGCCAGCAAGGACGATCGACCACAGAGGCCCAAGATCCGATTCGAAGCGCAGCATCGTTTGTGTCCTCCCTTGATTGACGAGGGCGCCCTGGCCTCGGACAATGCCCGTCGTCAACGGGTGGAGGGGCAAGAACCCTGCCAGAAGACAGCGAGCGGGGTGACGTCAATGGTGGGAATGACTTAGGGCGCGCGGGCAGTGGGCGCGGTCCACGAGTGGCGGCTGCCGCTACGGCCAACCTGTCGCGCACTCGACAACTTGTCGCCGGCACCTGCCGCGGCGACGCGCGGCCGGCTCCAGTAGCAACTGGATCACGGAGATGGGGCAGCGGCGGAAGGTCGACCGCCGGGTCCGTCCGCCCGGCTGCGTTTTCCGGAAGTCGCGCTTCCGGCGATGCCGCTCGAGCGGGTCCTTGTGGCGCGCCCCCTTCGTCACCTAGGTCGCTCCGTTCCACCCATTCGTTCGTCGACGCGGGTGACGCCCGCGCGGACCATCGGTCCGAGGACCACCGGGAACGCGCCCAGGACGAGGACGATGGCCGCTCCGCCGGCGCCCGGGGACTCCAGCCTCAGCACGTTGGCCAGCCCAGCCAGATCCACCGCAGTCAAGCCGCGCCCGCGTCGAGGTCCTCGAACCACCGGACGTATGCCCGCTCAGCGTTCGCTTCAAGGCTCATCGCCTGCCTCCACTCGCAACACCGCCCCTGCTCAATAACGGAGGAGGACCGCCACTGGCGTCTCGTCCGGCATCTCCGCCGGCGGGACGGCGTAGACCGTCCCCCGGTTCAGGACCGTATGAATCGCGGCGAGGTTCAGCAAATCCTCGCTCTGTCCCGACGCCTCGTCACCGATCTCGATCGTCCGCGTGTCCGGGGCGAACGTCCCCCAGATCCGGACGCCGACCGCGACGAAGAGCACATCGACCCGACCGTCCCAGGCGGCCGGCACGACCTCTCGAACCTCGTTCGACGTCCGGCCCGTCCCCTTCAGTTCCAGGTAGCGAGCGGTCGCCTTCTCACGCCCGCGACGGAAATGCGGCTCCACCAGCGGCCAGGCGCGGGCGTGCAGCTCGTCGGCCCTCAGGCCCTCAGGATTCCCCGCAATCCCCTCTCCGAGCAGGGCCGGGCGAGTGTGCGCTTCCCGGTAGATCGGCATCAGATAGTCCACGGCCGCCAGAACGAGCGGAACAGAGGCGTCCCCGATGAGGTTCACGACGGCGCGGTCCACCTGCTGGAAGAACCGCAGGAGGTTCCCCTTGGCGTCGTCGATGCCGGTGCCGTGCCCG
>JAUYMC010000178.1 GCA_030699545.1 Gemmatimonadales bacterium
AGGCGATCCAGATTCTCGGCGGCATGGGCTACACGACGAAGTACCCGGTCGAGCGGATTCAGCGCGACCTGCGCGCGGCCCGGCTCACCGGGGGCAGTTCGGAGATGATGAAGCTCCTGGTCCAGCGTGGGGCGTTCCGGCGCCTGCACGACCCGGCCTTCCGGGACGAGTTCGTGAGCAACGAGCTGGAAGGCTCGCCCGTGTGGGGTGAGGCGCTCGCGGCCGACGAGGCCTTCCACCCGTCGCGACAGAGCGTGCTGATGCCGTCCCGGCCGAAGTACGTGCCTTCGGAGGCGCACGACAACCGACGTTCGTGACGCCCGGTCAGGAAGGGAGCGCACGAGATTCGCGCTCGGCGTGCTCCTCGTCCCCCGCTTCGGGCATCGGATGCGACTGCTGGCGACGATCGTGGCTCCCGGGGTGATCCGGCGCATCCCTCCGTATCGGTAACACTGTCTTGAGGCTGATCGGGGTTTTGACCTCCTCCGTCTGTCGAAGGCGGTATCGAACCATGATCGGAGCTTCCCACGACCGCATCGGCGGCGATCGGCTTGCGGCCGGAGCCGGCCGCTTCGTCGCCGACGTCTGCGCGCCCGGCATGCTGCACGCCGCCCTGCTCCGCTCCGCCTACGGGCATGCCCGGCTGGTCTCGATCGACGCCAAGCGTGCGCTCGAGCGGCGCGGCGTGCACGCGCTCCGGAGTGACCGCGTGGAGCTCGCCGACATCGTCCGCGCGCACGCGGGGCCGCTCACCGGACGCCGTCGCCCGTGGCGACTTCCGCCTTGACTCGCCCGCCTTCGTGGTGCTACGTGGTTGTCTGCGGGTTTCCGGTGAGAGAGAGGGCCAGAGGCGCGGATGAGACGCGGAGATCCTCGACGCCGCACGCGACAGCGTCGGCGTGAGCCCGGCACGCTGAGGAGTTGCGCTGCGGCGCGCTTCACCGGTGGCGTCGTTCGGCGCGTCACGGAGGTGCGGCGATGACGCAACTGCTGTTCCGGAATCTGGAGCTTCTCGATCCGCGCTGGGACACCCCGCGCGGCGGCCATGAAGTGCTGGTCGAGGGCGAGACCATCCGGGAGGTCTCCCCCCGGCCGATCAAGGCGCCCAAGGCGAGCGTCGTCGATTGCGGGCGCAAGACGCTGATGCCCGGGCTGATCGACAGCCACGTGCACGTGTTCCTGTCCGAGGTGTACATCCGCCGGCTCGAGGAGATCCCGCTCACGCTGATGACCGCGCGCTCGGTTCGCATCGTACGCGGCATGCTCGACCGCGGCTTCACGACCGTGCGCGACACCGGCGGTGCGGACTGGGGCATCAAGACCGCGGTCGACAGTGGGCTGATTCCCGGCCCGCGGCTGTTCATCGCCGGGCGCGCGATCGGGCCGACCAGCGGGCACAGCGATTCACGCCGGCGCACGGACACGGGGCTCGGCTGCAAGTGCTGCAACGCGATGGCGTTCTGCATGGAGATCGCCGACGGCGCCGATGCCGTGCGCAAGGCGGCGCGCGAGCAGATCCGCCTCGGCGCGGATGCGATCAAGCTCATGGTCTCGGGCGGTGTGGCGTCGCCGTACGATCCGCTCGACTCGAAGCAGTATTCGCTCGCCGAGATCGCCGCCGCGGTCGAGGAGGCCGAGGCCTTCGGCAAGTACGCGCAGGCTCATGCCTACACGCCCGAGGCGATCCAGCGTGCGGTCGGGCAGGGCGTGCGCACGATCGAACACGGCAACTTGATCGACGAGAAGTCGGCGAAGCTGATGAAGCAGAAGGGCGCCTACATGATCGCCAACCTCGTCGCCTATTACGCGATGAAGGAGCGCGCCAAGGAGTTCGGCATGACCGCGGACATGCTCGCCAAGAACGACATGGTGATCGATGGCGGCCTGAAATCGCTCGAGATCTGCAAGCGCAACGGCGTCAAGGTCGGCTATGGCAGCGACCTGCTCGGCCAGCTGATGATCGATCAGAGCCGCGAATTCCTGCTGCGCGGCGAAGTTCTCACGCCGATCGAGATCGTGCGCCAGGCCACGCTGGTCGGGGCCGAGATCGTGCGCATGGAGGGCAAGCTCGGTGTGATCGAGCCGGGGGCCTTTGCCGATCTTCTCGTGGTCGACGGCAACCCGCTCAAGAATCTCGGCCTGTTCCAGGAGCAGGGCAAGCACCTGTCCGCGATCATGAAGGGCGGCAAGTTCCACAAGAACCGGCTGGACTGAGTCGCGGCGTTGCCGGCCGACACGCGACGCCTCGGACGCTGGACGCTGAACGCCGTCGCGACGCTCGCGATGGCGTACATCCTGACGCCGCTCGTCGCGGTGACCTGGCTGGCCTTCTGGAGCCAGGAGATCCCGACCTTCCCGCCCGAAGGCTACACGCTCAGCTGGTTCACCGTGGCGCTGCGCCAGGACCGCTTCGTCAACGGGTTCCTCACCAGCCTGCAGGTCGGCGTGGCGGCGATGGTGGTGGGCCTGCTCGTGGGCGTGCCGGCGGCACTGGCGATCGCCCGCCGCGGTTTCCCGGGCCGTGCCGCCGTCAACCAGCTGCTGCTCATGCCGCTGATCGTCCCGGGCGTGGTCCTCGGTACGTCGATCTACGTCTTCCACGTCGAGTCCGAGATCGCGACCGG
Organism: Gemmatimonadales bacterium; assembly: GCA_030699545.1. Classification (GTDB taxonomy): domain Bacteria; phylum Gemmatimonadota; class Gemmatimonadetes; order Gemmatimonadales; family GWC2-71-9; genus 20CM-2-65-7. The sequence continues at coordinate 2,625 of JAUYMC010000178.1, forward strand.
CCTGCCGATCCTCGGTTCGATTCCCGGCCTGATCGGCGGCCACACGCTGATCGTCATTCCCTGGGTGGTGCGGCTGATCATTGCGAGCCTCGCGGGCTTCGATCGCGCCATCGAGGAGGCGGCCCTCAATCTCGGCGCCACTCCGTGGACGGCGTTCTTCCGCATCACGCTGCCCTCGATCCGGCCGGGCATCGTCGCCGGCGCGTTGTTCGGTTTCGTGACCTCGTTCGGGAATCTCGAGATGAGCCTGTTTCTCCTCTCGCCCGGCATGACGACGCTGCCGATCGCGATTCTCCAGTATCTGGAGTGGCGGCTCGATCCGACGATCGCCGCCGTGTCGGTGATGCAGATCACCCTGATCGCGGTCGCGATGATCGTCACCGACCGCTACGTCAAGCTCGCGCGCGTGGTGTGAGGGATGAGCGCCTGATGGCCCGCCTCCGGCTCGACTCCCTCTCGAAGCGCTACGGTGATTTCGTGGTCGTGCGTGACGTGACGCTCGACGTCGCGGACGGCGAGTTCCTCGTGCTGCTGGGACCCAGCGGCTGCGGCAAGACGACGACGCTTCGGATGATCGCGGGGTTCATCACGCCGAGCGCGGGTGCGATCCGCATCGGTGACCGGGACGTCACCGAGCAGCCGCCGTGGAAGCGGAACAGCGGCCTCGTGTTCCAGAGCTACGCGCTCTTCCCGCATCTCACCGTGGCGCAGAACGTCGCCTTCGGGCTGGAGATGCGCAAGTACGCCAAGGCCGATCTCGCGGCGTGCGTCGCCGAGGCGCTCAAGCTGGTGCGGCTCGAAAGCCTCGCCGAGCGCCTGCCGCGCCAGCTGTCCGGCGGCCAGCAGCAGCGCGTGGCGCTCGCGCGCGCCCTCGCGATCCGTCCCGATGTGCTGCTGCTCGATGAGCCGCTGTCCAACCTCGACGCCAAGCTGCGCGAGGAGGTCCGGGTCGAGATCCGCGAGCTGCAGCGCCAGCTCGGGCTGACGACCGTCATGGTCACCCACGACCAGGAGGAGGCGCTGACCGTCGCCGACCGGCTGGTGGTGATGGCCGAGGGCGCGGTGAAGCAGATCGGCACGCAGCGCGATCTCTACGAGCGCCCCGCGAACCGCGTTGTCGCGGACTTCGTCGGACGCAGCACGTTTCTCGCCGGCCGCGCGTCGGCGGACGGCAGCTTCACCAGCGCCGGCGGGTTGCGCCTGCGCTGCGCCGGCGCGACGACGACGGGCGAAGCGGTTCTGGCGCTGCGCCCCGAGCGCCTCGCGCTCGCCGCGGCCCCGCTCGGTCTCGACAACGACCTGGGCGAAGGTCTCGATCTACAACCCGAAGCTCGTGGCGAGGCCGACCAGCTTCGGCGATTCGTTCGATCCCAAGCACGGCATCAAGCTCGGCATCATGGACATCCAGTACCAGTTCGTGATGCTGGCGGCGGCGCTCTCCAACGGCGGCTCGGTGTCGAATGTCG
>JAUYMC010000186.1 GCA_030699545.1 Gemmatimonadales bacterium
TCGGGGGGCGCTCGCGGCAAGACGCAGTACTCGCGCGGACGAACGCAGTGCACTCGCGGCCGTACTCAGTGCGCTCGCGGCGGGTCGAGGTGTGCTCGCGGCGGGTCGACGTGCGCTCGCGGCGGGTCGATGTGCGCTCGCGGCGGGTCGAAGTGCGCTCGCGGCAAGACGCAGTACTCGCGCGGACGAACGCAGTGCACTCGCGGCCGTACTCAGTGCGCTCGCGGCGGGTCGGGGTGCGCTCGCGGCGGAACGCAGTACGCTCGCGGTGGGTCGGGGGGCGCTCGCGGCAAGACGCAGTACTCGCGCGGACGAACGCAGTGCACTCGCGGCCGTACTCAGTGCGCTCGCGGCGGGTCGAGGTGTGCTCGCGGCGGGTCGAGGTGCGCTCGCGGCCGATCGAAGGTGTGCTCGTTGCCGGTCGGAGGAGGCTGCAGCTCGATCGCCCTCGGCTGATTTCCGCAATGTGCAGACTGTTGCACGAGTTTGAAGGATTCTCGGGCATCCTCGGGCTACGAGCCGTCGTTTTAACCGTGCCCTAAAGGGCCCTTTAGGGCTCGCGTTTGCCGAGCCGGCGCTTCAGCGCACGGATAACAGATTCGCACCCATCTCAATTGATGTACCTCGAGCCGTCGTTTAACCGTGCCCTAAAGGGCCTGCCCTGAGCGCAGCGAAGGGGCCGGCTCGGCTAAATCGCCCGTCCTGAAGGACGGAGGGCACGCGCTGCAGCGGAGCGGCTGCTTCGACGCACCGAAAACGGACGTCGACATCGGTGAGACCCGCCGCACGTGTGCTACATCACCTCGCACCGCCCCCCATTCCTGCGATTGTGTGCTCCCAGTCCGTGTCTTACCATAGACCGTCGCCGACTCGGGAGTCCCCGTGGAAACCTGGATCTCCAAGCGCATCCGCGCCGTCGCCCTGCATCGCATCATCGCGTCGGCCGCGACCGTCCTCGTCGTGCTCGTACTCTCCGGAAGCAATTCCCGCTACCTCGACAACTTCCTGAACGGGCCATTCTCCATCGGCCGCCCCGAGCTCGACGCGATCGCCGACGTCACCACCGCGCCGCGCTACTTCGCCCGCGTGTCCGGCGAAAAGGTCATCGACACCGGCATCCGCGAGTACACAATAAAGACCTCTGCGGGGGAGGAGACGAGCCGCCGGGAAACCGCGGCCTACGACGTCCTCGTCGTAGACGGCGACCGGTTCCTCTTTATCAAGCGCCCCGCCGAAGCCGGCATGTCGCGCACGGCCGAAGGGGCGCTGGTGCCGCTGCCCGACGAGCTGGAGCAGCAGTTCATCGAGGATCCCAACCTCAAAGGCACGCGCGAGCGCTTCTATTCCTTCTATGTGAGCGACGCGACGTTTCGGCTGCCCGGCTTCGTGGCGATCGGAGTGGTGCTGGGCATCATCGCGCTCGTCCTGTGGAAATGGCTGCCGGCCTGGCGCGCATTCCGCGACCCCGAGCGCCATCCCCTCGCCGCGCGCATCGCGCAATGGGGCAACCCCCTCGGCGTGGCGGTCGAAGCCGAGCGCGAGTACGACAGCCCCCGGTTCACCGCGGGCGGATGGCGCATCGGGGACAAATACCTGATCCAGTCCGGCGTCTTCACGTTCGAAGTGCTCCGGTTGGAAGACCTGCTGTGGGCGTACAAGAAGATCACGAAGAAGAGCGTCAACCTGATTCCCATCGGCAAAGACTACGAGGCGGTGCTCGCCTGCTACGGCGGGGTCGCGTCGGTGAAAACCAAGGAAGCGAAGGTGGACGAGCTGCTCTCGTACGTGGAGCAGCGCGCGCCGTGGGCGGTCATGGGGTTTTCGGACGAGATCCAAAAGCTCTGGAACAAGCAGCCGGCGGAGTTCTCGGGCGCGGTCGAGGCGCGACGGCAGGAACAGCAGAGGAGTGGAGTCGCGTCCTGAATAGCATGCGCGGGGGATTGATCGGGCTCCTTTTCCCGCACTCGAAGCAGTTCGGCCTCGTCGCCGGCGGCTTCAGCGGGGCCGCGATCTTCTCGGTCTCGGGCGTGGTCGGGCTACGCAAGGTGAATCGCTGCCGGCGAGCGACGGAAGGGTAAGAGCTTCAGGGCTCGCGTCGTCGCCGAGCCGGCGCCCTTCGCTGCGCTCAGGGCAGGCTTTCAGCGCACCCCAGCGTTTGTGCGCCCCGATAAAATGATGTAAAGTGGTGCCGCCATGCCCACGCGCAGTCGCGGGCGGTCGATCGCCCTGGCCCTCGCCGCCGCCCTGCTCCTGCTCATCGCCTACGCCAGTACCTTCGCCATCTCCTACGGCGACTGGTTCCGCTCCGCCGACACGCTGCTCGCCGCCGACGTCGCCCGCCTGGCCCCCGCCCGCATCACGCAGCTCGAGCACGCCCGCGACGTCGAGCAGATCCGCGCCGTGATCGCCGACGCCCGCGCCCGCGGCCTGAAAGTCTCGATCGCCGGCAGCCGCCACAGCCAGGGCGGCCACACCTACAGCGCCGGGGGCCTGCGGTTGAACATGCGCAGCTTCAACCGGATACTCGCGATCGATACGGTGGCGCGCACGATCACCGTCCAGAGCGGCGCCACGTGGGATGAGGTGCAGCGCGCCATCGCGCCGCATGGCCTCGCGATCAAGGTGATGCAGTCGTCGAATATCTTCACCGTCGGCGGCACCCTCTCCGCCAACGCGCACGGGCGCGACCTCGACGTCACCCAGGTCGTGGAAGTCGTCCAGCGCTTCAACCTCTTGCTCGCCGACGGCCGCGTGATTGACGTCGGCCGTACCACACATCCCGAGCTGTTCTCGCTCGTGATCGGCGGCTATGGCCTCTATGGCATCATTCTCGACGTCACGCTGCGCCTCGCGCCCGACGAGCTGTACGAGCAACACGCCGCCGTGATGGACTACCGCGACTTTCCGCGCTACTTCGCCGAGCAGGTACAAGGCGACAGCGGCATCGTGCTGATGCTGGCCCGGCCGTCCATTGACCCCGATTCGGCGGAATTCCTGCGCGAGATCGTCGTCGCGACGTGGCGTCGCGCGCTGCCCGGGCGGACGGGGTCGTACGCTCTCACCGAAGAAGCGAACGTGCTGCGCGACCGCTTCTTTCTCGGCCTCTCGCGGCGCTTCGACTGGGCGAAGTCGCTGCGCTGGTCGCTCCAGAAAAAGATCGAGCTCGGGGCGGGCCAGCAGCGGCTCGTGTCGCGCAACAACGCGATGCGGCCGCCGCTCGTGCCGATCGAGCTGTTGACCTACACGAGCCGCCGCAATACCGACATCATCCAGGAGTACTACGTGCCCGTCGAGCACTTCGTGGCGTTCATGGACCGCTTCCGCGACATCCTGCGCAGCGGCCGGGTGAACGTGATGAGCTCGACGGTGCGCTATGTCTCGCCCAATGCCACGCCCCAGCTGGCCTACGCGCCGAGCCGGCCCGCGTTCGCCATCATCCAGATGAGCAACGTCGGTCTCTCGGCGGACGCCCAGGCGCACGCGCGCGACGTCACCCGCCGGCTCGTGGACGCGGCCCTGGAATACGGCGGGACCTACTACCTCACCTACCAGCTCTATCCCACCGCCCAGCAGCTGCATCGCGCCTATCCCAACGCGCGGCGGGCGTTCGAGCGCAAACGGTTCTACGATCCCGACGAGCTGTTCACCAGCCAATTCTACGAGGCCTATGGCCGGACTCCCTAGACGCCGCACGATCCTCGGCGCCGTGCTCGCGACGCTGCTCGTCGCCGTCCTCTACGTCTTCGGCTGCGAGCCGCGCTACGGCGGTCAGCTCGTGACGCCAGCCGCGCGGCCGCTGATCTTCGCGCACCGCGGCTTCGGCGACTTGGGGCCTGACAACAGCCTCTACGCCGTCGAGCGCGCTTTCGCCGCCGGCATGGATGGCGTGGACGTGGATGGCCAGAGCAGCAAGGACGGCGAGCTCGTGATTTTTCACGATCTCAGCGTGGACCGGCTGACCTCGGGCACCGGCCGCGTGCGCGACTTGACGCGCGACCAGCTGCTCGCGCTCGACCTCGGCCCGAAGTTCGATCCCCGGATCGTTGGGGCCACCGTCCGCACGTTCGAGGACTTCGTCATCGCCTCGCAGGGGCGGGGCATCCTCATGGTCGAGCTGAAGGTCCCCGGCCTCGGCGCGACCGGCATCGAAGCCCGCGCGGTGGAGATCATCCAGCGGCACAACGCGCATGCGAACGTCATGCTCAGCTCGTTCAACCCGATCGTGCTGCGCCGGCTGAAGCGCCTCGACCCGAACATCCGCACCGCGCTCATCTTCATGGACACGAACTGGAATCCCGAGCTCATCGCCGAGGTCAAGCCGGGGGACCGCGTGGACCTGCCGTGGATAGTGCGCCAGGAGTGGATCCGGCGCGGGCTGCGCAAGCTCATCAGGCCCGATCTGCTCAGCATCAACCACGAGGTGGATTCGGCGGTGACGCGCAGGCTGATTGCGAAAGGCTGGCCGGTGTTCATCTGGACGCCCAATGATTCGGCGCACATCCGCCGCGCGCTCGACCTTCAGCCCTTCGGCGTGATCTCCGATCAGCCGCTCTTCGCCCGCGAACTTCGGGGATCGTGATCGGCATCCACGATCCCGACGTCGTCCTCACCGATCTCGGCCTCGCGCTCCTGGGCGGCTACTTCGCCTGGCGGCTTCGGCACGGACTCGGCGCGACGCTCATGGCGGGTCTCGCCAGCGCGGCCCTTTGGGGCGCGGTGTTTCACGGATTCTTCCCGACCGGCACCGCCACACCCGCAGGTTTCGTTGTCTGGCTGGCGGTCGCTGTCTCGATTCTCGTTGTGGCGGCGGCGTTACTCGATATGACCATGCTGGTACTCGGCGCGCGGCTGACCCCCGGCGCAAGCCGGGGGATCACCATAGCTCGCCCCGCCGTCATTGTGGCCTATTCCCTCACGTTCATCGCGGTGGTGCTCTTCGTCGACGCATCGTTCGCCACGATCGTCTGGCTCTACGCGCCGGTACTCATGCTCGCGCTCGCGGCGGCCGCCTTCGAGGCGGCGCGGACCCGCAGCCGCTCCTGGGCACTCATCGCCGCCGGGCTGGGACTCTCCGCGCTGGCGGCGCTGGCGCAACGGGCCGGGGTGGCGTTGCACGCGCGGTATTTCGATCACAATGCTGTGTACCACCTCATCCAGGCCGCGGCGCTGGTCGTGTTGTATGCCGGCTTTGTTCGCCGAAGCCACGATGCGCGGTGAGCGGATCCAGGCCGTGGCGCGGGACGAGCGGCTCACGCGGCGCGCCGCGTTCGCGTGGGGATTCGCCGAGGGGCTGTTCTTCTTCATCGTCCCCGACGTGTACGTCAGCTTTGCCGCCCTGTTCAGCTTGCGCGCCGGGGCGGTGGCGTGGGCTGCGTCCATCGCCGGCTCGCTCGCGGCCGTGTGCGTGATCTACCTGCTCGCCGGGATCCTGGCGCTCGACTATCGGAGCTTTCTCGAGCACATCCCGGGCATTTCCGCCGGCATGCTGGCGGCTGTTGATCGAACGCTCCGCGCCGGTCTACCGTACGACCTGTGGCTCATCACCGGCGGCATTCCGCTCAAGGTGTACGCCGGCGTCGCCCTGTCGCAGGGGACGGGGCTCGCGGCGTTGCTGATCTGGACGGTGTTTGCGCGCGTCGTCCGGATTGCGCCGACCTATGCGCTCGTCGCCGCGGTACGCCTCGTGTGCCGTCGCTCGATTGACGCGCGCCCGCGGTTCTGGTTCGGGCTGCTGGTCGTCGTATGGGTGGCGTTCTACACCTTCTATTTTGTGGCGATGAATCGCCGAGTCTGGATCTAACAACCCGACCAGGAGCGGTCATGGCCGTGCTCATGGTGATCGTTTCGATTCGTGCGATCCAGGCGACGTTCGCGCTGCACGGCGGGCTGGCCGCCACGACGACCGGTGAATGAGCCTCGCGCTCCGCAGCCTCCTCCTGGGCGCTGCTCGGCGGCGCTTCGGGGAGTCGTACGCGCGCTACACGCAGACAGTGGGGCGATGGGCGCCCAGACTGTGAGGTCGTCCGCTACGGCCCCACCTCCGTCAACGTCACCACATCCGCCCGCGCATTGACCGTATGTGCGCGCAGCACGTGCCCGCCGCCGTTCGCGCTCACGATCACGTCCCCCGCCGGCACGTTGAACACGTAAGCGACGCCGTCCGCCGCCGTGGACGTCGCCGTCGCTGAGGGCGCCGAACCGGAATTGTACCGGTACGTACCCGCGGGATTGGTGGACACCGTCGCCCCCGCGATGGCCGTCCCCGCGCAATCGACGACCACGACGCCGATGAATCCGTTGCCTGCCTGCTGGGTCACACCGGTCGCGAACTCGAGCAGGTCGAGCTCGGGGCTCGTCGGGACGAGTATGTTCTGCACGGCGTTCCCCGCGAGCGGCACGGCGGGGTAGGCGTACGTCGGGAGGTAGGTGGAGCCGGCCTTGGTGACGCGGACGTAGCCATTCAGCGGCACGCCGCCGGTCGCCACCGTAAGCGAATACAGCCCGCCCGCATCCGACGTATCGAGCGCGAGCGAGTCGGTACTGCCGATCGCGAATGCCGCCACGAGCGCATCGGTCAGCGCGGCGGGCGCGAACGCGCCGGCCTGGATCTGGCCTGACACCGTGATCGGATTGGGCGCCGTCGTGGGGAGCGGATCGCCGAGGCAGTCGAACGCCCCGTTTGGACCGCTGCCCCCATCACTACCGCCACAGGCGGCGAGCGCGAGAATCAGAGGGAAGAGCATTGGTCGCATGGAATTATCCTAGCGAGGCGTCAGTGGCCCAGCTAGTCTAGGGCCGCCATGCCATTCCCCGAATCCTTTTCCACCGCGCGGCTCAAGGCCGAGCGCCTCACGCCGGCCCATTGGGACGACATTCGGGCGCTCGACAGCGATCCCGGCCACATGGCGCTGCTCGGCGGCCCGCGCGACGAGGCCCAGAGCGGCACGTACCTGTCGTGGAACCTCAAGCATTGGGACGACTACGGCTTCGGGCTGTGGATCCTGCGCGATATGGGAGGCGCTGTGGCGGGACGCGCGGCGATCCGGCATCTCGATGTCGAAGGGACCGACGAAGTCGAGCTGGGCTACGGCTTCTTTCCCGCACTGTTTGGCCGGGGCCTCGCCACCGAGATCGCCACAGCGCTGCTGCGCCTGGGTCTCGAGACGCTCCGCCTGCCGACCATGGTCGCGATCACGCGGCCCACCAACGTCGGCTCGCAGCGCGTGCTGATCAAGACCGGCCTCGTGTATGAGCGGGATATCGATCATGAGGGAATCCTGCACCAGCTGTATCGGTCCACACCCTGAAGGCTCATGCCCTCTTCCTACGACGCGATCCCCGACTTCGGCCTCCTGTATGACAGCGTACCGCTCTATCAGGCGCGCCGGGACGTCGCGTTCTAACCGCTCCGGTGCAGGCCCGCGTCACGCTGCACGAACAGGACCTGCACGATCTCGACGCGGGATCGGGCTACGCCCTCGTGACGGCGCCGTTCCGCGTGTTCCAGCATCCGGCTCCCGGCGGACGGCTCGTGTTCGACGTGTTCAATCCCAACTTCGCGATGCTCACGGGCGCCGACGGCAAAGAGCACGAGGAGACCCCTCGGCCCGAGCCGCTGCCCGATGGGCGAACATTCTATCGGACGTATCGGATCGGCCGAGTGCGCTGGCTCGATCAGGTGAGCGAGGCCGAGCTGATCTATTATGTGAACGGGAAGCGCTACGTGCAGGCCTTCGAGATGCGGTGGTATCTGCGGGCCGAGCTCGAGCATCTGCTGGCGCGAGCCGGCTTCCGGGTCGAGCGGATGTACGGCGATTTCGCGCGCGGCCCGGTGGTCGAGGGGTGTCCGGACCTCATAGTGGCGGCAACGCCGGCAGAGTAGAATCCGTCATGCGCCGGACCGTCCTTTTCATCCCCCTGCTGCTCGCGGCCTGCGAGTTGCGCGACGTGCGTCCGTCGAGCGCGGCGTCGCCGCCCGATACGGCGTTCGCCGCGATGCAGGAGCGTGGCGAGACCGTCATGGGCGTCGATCAGTACGCCTCCGCGCACGTCTTTGAGGATCTTCCCGACGGCGGCCGCGTCGTGCTCGATAACAATGCCGCCGCCGACACCGCCGCCATCGCCAGGATCCGCGCGCACATGCGCGACATCGCGGCGGCGTTCCGCGCGGGCGACTTCGCGAAGCTGTTCGCGGTGCATGCGCAGGACGTCCCCGGCACCGCGGTGATGACGGCACGGCACAACGCGATCCGTTACGAGCCCGTTGACCGGCCGCGGGGCGGGGAAGTGCGCATGCGCTCGAGCGACCCCGCCGCGATCCGGGCGATCCACGAGTTCCTGGCGTTCCAGCGTGGCGCCCATCGCGCCGCGGAGCACGAGCATCCCTGAGTTCCTCCGCTCCCGAAGGGAGAGGGGGTCAGGGGGCGCGGGACGCCAACCGGAGGGAGCCCTGGACCATGACGACGCGCTGGCTGCTCGCCACCATCCACCTGCTGGCGCTCGGCATCGGGCTCGGCGCCGTCTGGGCCCGGGGGCTCGGCGGCTAGAACGAGCCGCGGCACCGAATTTGCTCTCCTCGTGGTGTCCTTCACCACCGTGAGCAACCCGTGTACTCCTGGAAGTCGGCATATCTGCGCAGCGGCCTGGTCTTTGGCGTCGTCGTCATCGGCCTGAGCACCTGCAATCATCCGACGGGCCTGCTGCAGATCGGCGAGCCCTACTCCCTCCGCACCATTAACGGGCGCGCCTTGCCGTACGCGGTGAATGGCACGGCGGATGGCCCGGCAGTCACCCAAGGCTCCGTCACCTTCCTCGCGGGCGCGCAGGCGCAGCGGTGGGAGCGGATGGGCCGGCGCGGCGCGTCGTCCGCCGATTCGGTCGTCTGGGAGTGGATGCAGCCGGGCAGCTACTACAACCAGCTCGGCCGCGTGATCGTGCGCTACTCGAACTGGCAGCCCGGCCAGCAAAACGGGCCTCGCGCGGCGGCCGATACGCTCGAAGCGACCGCGAGCGGCGGTTTCATTCTGCGCCAGGCCGGGCAGGTTCTACAGTTCTGCCCCGGGAACGAGGATTGCTGACGCAGCCTTGCTGAAGCCCGCATGGGGGCTAGTCTACGACCCATGAAAACGATACTGCCCTTCGTGCTCGCCGCCCTCGTCGCGGGCGGCGCCTGCACCCAGTCCGCCTCGCAAGACAGCATCTACAGCTCGCAGCATCACCGCTTCCGCGTCGTAACGGTCGCGACCGGCCTCGAGCACCCCTGGGGCCTCGCGTTCCTTCCCGACGGCCGGATGCTCGTCACCGAGCGGCCCGGCCGCCTGCGCATCGTCGAGCGGGACGGCCGGCTGAACGCGCCGCTCGCGGGCGTGCCGGCGGTCTACGCCCAGGGGCAGGGCGGGTTGCTCGACGTCGCGCTCGCCCCCGATTTCGACCGCACGCGGATGATCTATCTCAGCTACGCCGAGCGGGGGGAAGGGGGAGTGGGGACGGCGGCGGCGCGAGCCCGCCTGGGCGACAACGGCCTGGAGAACGTCCAACTGGTGTTCCGCCAGCAGCCCAAGGTCTCGGGCGGGGCGCACTTCGGCTCGCGCCTGGTGTTCACCTCCGACGGCTACCTCTTCATCACGACGGGCGACCGGCAGCGCCGGGAATTCGTGCAGGACCTGAACCGCCAGCAGGGGAAAGTGATCCGGGTGCGGATCAGCGGCGCGGTCCCCGGCGAGCCCGAGATCTGGTCGTACGGCCATCGCAACCTGCAGGGGGCGGCGCGCCATCCCGAGACCGGGCAGCTGTGGACGGTGGAGCATGGCGCGCGCGGCGGCGACGAGGTGAACGCGCCACGGCAGGGGCGGAACTACGGCTGGCCGGTCATCACGTACGGCCGGGACTATTCGGGCGTGCGGATCGGGGAAGGGACGGCCAAGGACGGCATGGAGCAGCCCATTCATTATTGGGACCCCTCGATCGCGCCCAGCGGCATGCTGTTCTACACGGGCGACCGCTTCCCGCAGTGGAAAGGCAACCTCTTTGTGGGGGCGCTCGGCCACCAGCTGCTCGCCCGTCTCGAGCTCGACGGCGAACGGGTGACGCGGGAGGAGCGGCTGCTCCGCGAGGTGAACACCCGCATCCGGGATGTGCGGCAGGGCCCGGACGGCCTGATCTACCTGCTCACCGACGAGGGCGATGGGCGGATTCTGCGGCTGGAACCGGCACCGTAGGTGCAAGCACCTCGGACCGGAATCGGGGCACCATCCGGTCCAACCCAACAGTGGGGTCATCCATCAGCCGTCACGTTGTCATCATCGCTGCTAGCCGCGTAGGAGGTCGGGGCGACTGTCAGAAACCTGTCGGGATCGTTGAATCCGCTGGCGCACCGGGGCCGGCAACCGTAGCTCTGTGGCATGCGCAGCGCTCTCCTGATCGCCACTACTCTGCTCGCCGCCGGCCCCGCGGCGGCCCAGGCCCCCGGGCGCTGGCCGCCCGATTCACTCATCAACCTGAAAGTCATCCCGCGCACCACGCCCGTCGTGCAGGTGATCGGGATGATGCGCAACATCACGAGCGCGCTCGGCGTGCGCTGCCAGTTCTGCCATGTGGGCGAGGAAGGCATGCCGCTCGAGCGGTTCGACTTTGCGAAGGATGAAAAGCGCACGAAGCTCGTCGCGCGGCAGATGATGAGCATGGTCGCCGAGATCAACCGGCGGCTCGATACGCTGCCCGCCCACGAGCACACCCAGGCGATGCCGGAGAGCGTCGCGGTCACCTGCGCCACTTGTCACCGCGGCGTCAGCCGGCGATCGGCCGCCAGCCCTGACGGGTCGCGTCAGGGATTGGCGACGATGCGCGCCTGCTTGATGTAATCGAGCCGCGGGAATTCGCGCCCGAGGTACGTGTTCCCCTCGATCTGCATCCGCATCTGCTCGGGCCCGCGGCCGCGCGGCTGTCCCTCGCCGTAGCCGCCGTACAGCGCGTCCACGACCTCCATCCCTTCGACCACCTGGCCGAACGGCGCGAATCCCATGGCGTCGAGGCGGTCGTTGTTGCCGTAATTGATAAAAATCTGAGTCGTGCGGGTGCCCGGGCCCGCGGTCGCGAAGGTCACCATGCCGCGCACGTTGGTGCGGCGGACCGGGTCATCGGAGATGCGCTGCTCGCGCCACGCCGTCGACACCGCCGAGTCGCCGTGGATGCCGAACTGCGCCATGAAGCCAGGGATCACGCGAAAAAACCGGACGTCGTCATAATAGCCCGACCGCACCAGATTATAGAACCGGTCGGCCCCGAGGGGGGCCCAGGCGCGGTGCACGGCGATCACGAAGGCGCCCTTGGTCGTCTCGAAGCGCGCGCGGAAGCTGTCGGGGGCCTGGGCTGCCAGGGCGGGGCTCGTGGGATTGTGGAAGTCGGGCGTCATCGCCGCGGCGTCGGGCCCGCGGTCACCGGGGGTATCGCCGCGCTGGCAGCTGGTCGCGAAGCCCGCGACGATCAAGAGGGTAGAAACTGATGCGGCGCGAAACATCAGGACTCCGGTGGGAGATAGGAAAGGGAAAACTACCCCCATGAAAGTCATTTCGCTCGCCATCGGCGCTCTGGCGACATCCTCCGCCAGCGCGACAGCACGCTCGAGTATGAAGCCCATCCCGCGCGGCAACCCGTCGCCACCTTCACGGCGCGGACCGCGTCGGCGGCCGGCGTCGTGTTCGAGAATCCGATGCACGACTTTCCGCAGCGGGTCGGCTACCGCCTGGTCAGCCCGGATTCGCTCGTCGCCTACATCGAGGGATCGGTCCCGGGTGCCGGGCGCACGCGCCGCGTGGAGTTCCCGTACCGGCGCGCGCCCTGCGGGGGACCGTAGGGGATTTCCCGACTAGGGAAAGTCATCCTAGCGGGCGGGCAAACGGCGTGGGATCGTGAGGTATGGAACGCGCCTATCCGTTTCTGACGGCGCAGTGGCGCAACCTCGTGATGTTCAATTACGAGGTGAATCCCGCCCTGCTGATCGATCGCGTTCCCAGCGGCACGACGCTCGATTTCTTCCAGGGCAAGACGTACGTCAGTCTCGTCGGATTCCAGTTCCTGGAAAGCCGGATCCTGGGCGCGCCGATCCCGTTTCACCGGGATTTCGAGGAAATCAATCTGCGCTTTTACGTGCGCTGCGCGTCCGGCGCGGAGCTGCGGACCGGTGTCGTCTTCATTTGTGAGGTCGTGCCGCGGGCGTTCGTCGGCGGCATGGCGCGGCTGCTGTACCGCGAGCCCTACACCATCGCCCCGATCAGAAGCGAGGTCCGGGCCCTGGGCGGCGCCCCCCCCGCGGTGACCTACGAGTGGGAGGCGAGGGGGCGCTGGAACCGGCTGTCCGCGGATGCCATGGGGCCGGGCGCGCCGCCGGCGGCGGGGTCGCTCGACGAGTTCCTCACCGTCCGGCACCGGGGCTACAACGGCCAGCCGCGCAGCGACACGCTCGAGTACCGCGTGGAGCATCCGCCGTGGACCCTGTGGCGGGCGAGCCGCTCGAGTGTCGAGGCCGAGCTCGAATCGCTCTGCGGCGCCGAGCTGGGTCGGGAGCTCACCCGGCCGGCGTGCGTGATCCTGGCCGAGGGCTCGCCGGTCACGATCTACTGGCGGACGCGCCTGTCCTGAGGTAACGCCTGACCCGGCAGGGGGATGGGCCGCGCATTATCTTTGTCCCCCATGGCCGACAGTGCTGCTCCCCCCAACCGCCCCTCGCGCGGCTCGGGCTCCCTCACGGTGCACCTCGCCGACGAGCTCGACGTCTACTTCAATGAAGTGGCTCACGGGCGGCCGGTCGGCTTCGTCGCCTCCCCCAAATGGAAGCCGCGCACCGACGTCTGGGAAACGGACGACGAGCTCGTCGTGCACATGGACATCGCCGGCATGCGCGCCGAGGATTTTCAGGTCCAGTTCACCGACGGCATCCTCACCGTCTCGGGTGAGCGGCGGGCGCCCCAGCCGGGCAAACGCCACTACCACGCGATGGAAGTGCAGGTGGGACCGTTCGAGCGCCGCTTCCGGCTCCCCGTCGTCGTCGATCCGACGACGATCCGCGCGGCCTACGAGCATGGGTTCCTCGAAATCCGGCTGGTGAAGCAGCCGCCCCGCTCCTCCGGTGCGCACTCGGTGCGGGTGACCTAGTGGAACGGCTTCCCGTCCTCCCCCTGGGCCAGCTGGTCGTCTATCCCCACGTCGTGCTCCCGCTGGCGCTCACCGATCCCAAAGCCGTTCAGCTCATCGACGAAGTCATCCAGGGTGAGAAACGGCTGCTGCTCGCCGTGGTGAAGTCGGCCGGCGGCATCGAGCCGCCCGAAGGCGCCGTCATGGCGACGCTGCCGCACCAGCTCTACGACGTCGGCACCCTCGGCACCATCGTCCGGATGCTGAAGCTCGGCGACGGCTCGGTCCGCGTCATGGTCCAGGGCCTGGAGCGCGCCCGCCTGACGGAGATCTCGCAGGGCGAGAAGTGGCTGATGGCGGGCTGTGAGCCGCTCATCGAGAATCTGCTCGAGGACGCGCGCACCGAAGCGTTGAAGCGCACCGTCATCGCGCAGTTCTCCCGCGTGATCGACATCGCGCCCTACCTCGGCGCCGAGCTGCACGAAGTGCTGGCCGGCATCGCCGAGGCCGGCAAGCTGGCGGACTTCATCGCCGCGAATCTCGATCTGGCCCTCCCCGCCAAGGCCGAGCTGCTCGCGATCGACGACGTCACCCACCGACTCGAGCGGCTGGCCGACTTCCTGATGCAGGAGCTGGAGGTGCTCGAGGTCGGCACCCAGATCCAGGAAAAGGTAAAGACGCGTCTCGACCAGAATCAGCGCGAGTACGTGCTGCGCGAGCAGCTGCAGGTCATCCGCCAGGAGCTGGGCGAAGATGCGACCGACGACGAAATGGAAGAGCTGGCGCGGCGGCTCGAGGAGGCGCAGCTCTCGCCGGAAGCGAAGAAGGTCGCCGACCGCGAGCTGAAGCGGCTGCGCCAGATGTCGCCGCAGTCGGCCGAATATCAGGTGGCGCGGACCTACCTCGACGTCTTCGCGATGCTGCCGTGGGCGCGCGTCACGCAGGACCGCCTCGACCTCAAGGCGGCGCGCGAAATCCTCGACCGCGATCACTACGACCTCAAGACCATCAAGGAGCGCATCCTCGAGTACCTCGCGGTGCGCACCCTCAATCCCGACGCCCGCGGCTCGATCCTCTGCTTTGTGGGACCGCCCGGCGTGGGGAAGACGTCGCTGGGGCAGAGCATCGCCGAGGCGCTGGGCCGCAAATTCACGCGCGTCTCGCTCGGCGGCGTGCGCGACGAAGCGGAGATTCGCGGCCACCGCCGTACCTACGTCGGCGCGATCCCGGGGCGCATCATCCACGCGCTCCAGCGCGGCGAGACGCGCAGCCCCGTTCTCATGCTCGACGAAGTCGACAAGATGGGCGCCGACGTGCGCGGCGATCCGACGGCCGCGCTGCTCGAGGTGCTGGACCCCGCCCAGAACTCGACCTTCGTGGACCACTACCTCGAGGTGCCGTTCGACCTCTCGGCGGTGATGTTCATCGCGACGGCGAACAGCGTCGAGCCGATCCCCGATCCGCTGCTCGACCGCATGGAGCAGCTCAACCTCGTCGGCTATACGCCCGCCGAGAAGCTCCAGATCGCGCGCCGCTTCCTGCTGCCGCGCCAGCTCAAGGAGACGGGCGTCGGCGAGCGCGCCGGCGTGGCCGACGGCGCCCTCGAGCGCCTCATCGAGGAGTACACCCGCGAAGCGGGCGTGCGCCAGCTCGAGCGCGAGATCCAGGGAATTCTGCGCAAGGCGGCGCTCGAAGTCGTCGAGGGGAAGTCCACCGCCGTGAAGATCTCGGCGAAGAACCTCGAGAAGTACGCCGGGCAGCCGAAAGTGCAGGGGGAGGTGGCGGGGCGGGCGCCGGAGATCGGCGTCGCCACCGGACTGGCGTGGACGCCCGTCGGCGGCGACATCATGTTCATCGAGGCGATCCGCATGCCGGGCAAGGGCCAGATCACGCTGACCGGTCAGCTCGGCGACGTCATGAAGGAATCGGCGCAGGCGGCATGGAGCCTGCTGCGCGCGCGCGCCAGCGCCCTCGGCATCGGCCTCGACGCCTTCACCCAGTCGGACGTCCATCTGCACGTCCCGGCGGGCGCGGTGCCGAAGGACGGACCGTCGGCCGGGATCACCATCGCGGCGGCCCTCGCCTCGCTCTTCTGCCAGCGCCCCGCGCGCCACGATCTCGCCATGACGGGCGAGCTGACGCTGCGGGGCCGGGTGTTGCCGATCGGCGGCCTCAAGGAAAAGTTGACCGCGGCGGCGCGGGCGGGGGTCAAGACGGTGCTCGTGCCCGCGCGCAACAAGAACGACCTGATCGACCTGCCGGACGAGGTACGGAAGTTGCTCGAGATCAAGCTCGTGGAGACGATCGACGAAGTCCTCGCGCTCGCGCTGCTCGAGCCGGGCGAGCGCCTGGAGCGCCGCTCCGGCGGCGTGCGCGTCGTGACGCCTCCCCCCCCGCCGGAGGCGCGCGGATGAGTGACGTCGCCACGCTGGAAGCGGCGCTCGCCGAAATCCGCCGCCGGGCCGAGGAGGGGCAGGGAGGCGCCGTCCGCTACAACGAGCGGGCGTTCGTGTTCGTGCTCGCCGCCCTCGAATTCGCCCAGACCCGCCTCCCCGCGCGCCGCCACCTCACGGGCGGCGAGCTGGCCTGGGCGTGCCGCGACTTTGCCCTGGAGCAGTTCGGCCTCCTCGCTGCCACCGTCCTCACGTACTGGGGTATCCAGAACACGGAGGATTTCGGCCGGATCGTCTTCCTCCTGATCGACGTGGGGCTCCTGGCGCGCCAGCCGACCGACCGGATCGAGGACTTCGATCGCGTGTACGATTTCGGCGCCGCGTTCCGTGGCGGGACCGGCTATCGCTGGCCGGGAGTATCGTTTTCGGGGTAGCGCGGGAAGGGGGAGGGGGCGCATGGACGCGCACGAATGGCCCGCCTGTCAGAAATGCCAGCACGGTCTGTTGATTCCGTTATCGGACTACGGTCGGGACGGCGCACCGATCACGTACAAAGCGTGGGTCTGCTCCAATCCCGAATGCGGGTTCAACATCCGCATCGATAACGGCGAGATCTCCTTCGGGAGAACGATCGGGCAGAGCCAGAAATAACTCCTCCATCCCCGCCGGTCCTTTCCGCCGCCGAAGCCGCTGCGTGGGATTCCGTGGCGCGCACGCAGTACCGTATCCCCAGCCGGGTGCTGATGGAATCGGCGGGGCGCGCGTGCGCGCACGTCGTCGTCGCCGCGTACCCCGCGATCACGGAGATCGGCGGCGGAGGGGGCGTGCTCGTCGCCGCGGGCGCGGGCAACAACGGCGGCGACGGCTGGGTGATCGCGCGCGCCCTGCACGCCGCCGGCATCCCCGTCTGGGTCGCCGCGGCCGATCCCAAGACCGACGACGCCATCGATAATCGCGCGCTCGCGCGCGTGGACGGCGTGCGCGAGCTGGCGCGGGGGGAGCCGTGGCCGCAGGCGACCGTCGCCGTGGACGCGTTGCTCGGCACCGGCGCCGCGGGCCCCGCCAAGGGCGACGTCCTCGCGCTCGCCGAGCGGCTGGCCGCCTAC
>JAUYMC010000195.1 GCA_030699545.1 Gemmatimonadales bacterium
GCGATCGTCGGTCCGAACGGCGCCGGGAAGTCAACCCTGCTGCGCGTGGTGCTCCGGCTGACGGATCCGACGGGCGGCGTGCTGCGCCTCGACGGGCGCGACATCCGGGACTACACGCTGGCGTCGCTCCGCCACCAGATGAGCGTGGTCTTTCAGGACAGCGTGCTGTTCGGTCTTTCGGTGCGGGACAACATCGCGCTCGGCAACGAGGACGCGACCGAGGATGCCGTGCGCGCCGCGGCGCAACGGGCGTGCCTCGATACATTGGTCGCGCGGCTGCCGCAGGGTTACGACACCCCGGTGCGCCACCGCGGCGGGCTGTTCTCGGGGGGTGAGCGGCAGCGCATCGCCCTGGCCCGGGCCCTGCTGCGGGACGGTCGCGTCTGGCTGCTCGACGAGCCGACCAACGGGATCGATGCAGCCACGGCGCAAGAGCTCGTGAGTCTGCTGCTCGACGCCACCGCCGGCCGCACGGCGCTCTGGGTCACGCACGACCCGGCGATTTTGCCGCAACTCGACCGGGTGCTCGTCGTGGAGGAGGGACGCGCGGCCTTCACGGGAACACCAGACGAGTACGGGGGGTGGCTCGCCCAGCGGGTGTCCCACCGGTCGTCCACGGTCACCGAGGAGACCTGATGCAAGCCGTGATCCTGGCGGGCGGCGTAGGCAGCCGCCTCGAGAAGCTCACCGATGGGAAGCCGAAATGTCTGGTCGAGATCGGCGGGAAGCCGCTCATCCTCCACCAGCTCGAGGCGCTCTCGGATCACGGAGTCGGCCCGGTGCTGATGATCGTGGGCTACAACCACGAAGCGATTCGCCAAGTGGTGGGACCCCGCGTCGAGTACATCGTCAACGAGCGCTACCGGGAAACCAACAGCCTGTATTCGCTGTGGCTCGCGCGCGAATGGATCAAGGGGCCCTTCGTGCTGATCAACGCGGACCTCTTGTTCGACCCGGCGATCCTCGATCGCGTCCTGGAGGAGCCCGGCAACGTGCTCGCGTACGACTCGACGGCGTCGCGCGGGCGCGAGCAGACCAAAGTGGCGATCCGCAATCGCAAAGTCGTGGATCTCGGCAAGGACCTGCCCGTGGCCTCCGCCCGGGGCGAGAGCCTGGGGCTCCTCAAGTTCGAGGCCGACGGCGCTCTGGCGATGCTCGACGTGGCGGCCCAGCAGATCGCAAGCGGGCACGAGCAGGCGTGGGTGATCGAGGCGACGCGCGCCGTTTGCCGGGCCGTCCCCCTGTACGGGGCCAACGTGGCGGGGCTGTCGTGGACGGAGGTGGACTTCCCGCACGATCTCGAGGAGGCGCGCCGCCACGTGTGGCCCGCCATTCAGGGCGGCCGGTGGCGCCGGCAGGTGTACTGGAAACGCACCCGCTGGGCCGCCGCGGCGCTCGTCGCGGGCGCGCTGACGGTCGGCGGCTGGCTCGCGAGCACGCGCGTGGGACCGGCGAGCCTCGACTGGGAAACCGTGCCGGCCGCCGGGATCCCCGCCGTTCCCGTCACGGTGCCCACGGGGACCCAGAAATGGTGGCTGCTGCCGCGTGGCGACACGATCAGAGCGGAGGTCGATGGTGGAGCGCCACTGCGGGTCGAGTGCCGTCTGCTCCTGCCACCGGACCCCCCCGACAGGAGCCGCTACGTCGTCGCCGTCTCGGTAGACGGCGCGCCCCACGAGTGGGAGGCGTTTACGGCCACACCCGACACGACCGCCAACATTGGCCATTCAGTCGTCGGTGACCGGGATCGGGTGCAGTTCGTCCTGCCGCCGGGCCGTCATACCGTGCGCGTGACGATGATCGCCGGCCACGGGGAATCGCTACTGGTCCGCATCCGCCGCCCGGAGTAGGCCGCCGTTCTTCAGCCTTGTTTCTCGCGTCCCGCCGCGGTAAAATCTGTCCTGTCATCCGGTACTGTCATTTTGGCCGTCCACTCCGTGCCCGGAAGCCATGCCCAAACGCGACTTCCTGCAGATCACCGATTTCAACCGCACAGAGGTCGAGCAGCTCTTCGACCTGGCCCAGCGCATGAAGTCCCGGGCGTACCGCGAAACCCCCCTCGCCGGCAAGACGCTGGCGATGATCTTCGCCAAGTCGTCCACCCGCACCCGCGTCTCCTTTGAGGTCGGCGCCTACCAGCTCGGCGGCCAGGCGCTGTTCCTCTCGAGCCGCGACATCCAGATCGGCCGCGGCGAGCCGATCGGCGACACCGCCCGGGTGCTGTCCCGATACGTCGACGGCATCATGATCCGCACCTTCGATCACGCCGACGTCGAGGAGCTGGCCCGCACCGCCACGATCCCCGTCATCAACGGGCTCACCGACCTAACCCACCCGTGTCAGGTTCTGGCCGATGTATTCACCATCAAAGAGCACCTTGGTGGGTGGGATGGGAAGCGTATTGCATGGGTTGGTGATGGGAACAACATGGCCAACGCCTGGCTCGAAGCCGCCGAAGTCCTCGGCTTCGAGCTGCGGCTCGCCTGCCCGGAGATGTTCGAGCCCAACCGCGCCAGGTTCGAGCGCGCCGGCAAGCGCGCCAAGATCATGGTGACCGAAGTCCCGGAAGAGGCGGTCGAAGGCGCCCACGTCGTAAACACCGACGTCTGGGCCTCGATGGGCCAGGAAGCGGAAGCCGAAGCGCGGCGCAACGCCTTCAAGGGCTTCACGGTCGACGCCGACCTCATGAAACTGGCCGACCCGAAAGCGATCTTCTTGCACTGTCTCCCCGCGCATCGGGGCGAAGAGGTCACGGCCGACGTGATCGACGGTCCCCAGTCCCGGGTGTGGGACGAGGCCGAGAACCGCCTGCACGTCCAGAAAGCCCTCCTCGCCACTCTCATGGGATCGGGAAATGACCGTTAGCGAAGTCCTCAAACGCACGCCCCTGCACGCCGTCCACGTCGCCCTCGGCGCCAAGATGGTCCCCTTCGCCGGGTTCGAGATGCCGGTGACCTACCCCTCCGGCATCACCGAAGAGCACACGGCGGTGCGCAATCGCGTGGGCGTGTTCGACGTGTCGCACATGGGGGAGTTCGAGATCACCGGTCCCGATCGCAACGCCTTCGTACAGCGCGTGACGTGCAACGACGTGGCCGCGCTCAAGCCGGGGCAGGCTCAGTACTCCGCCATCCTGACGCCGCAGGGCACGTTCGTGGACGATTGCCTCGTCTACCGCTTCGAGGACAAGCTGATGCTGGTCGTCAACGCCTCGAACGCCGAGCGGGATTGGAACCATATTTTAGATCAGAAGGGCGGCGCCAACGTGCGGCTGCGCGACATCTCCGACGAGACGGCGCTGCTCGCCGTGCAGGGCCCCACAGCGGAGGCGCTGCTCGGCCCGCTCACGTCGCTCGGCGTGGCGATGATCCCGTACTATCACTTCGCCCAGGGCAAGGTCGCCGGCGTGCAGTGCTTCGTGTCGCGCACGGGCTACACCGGCGAAGACGGCTTCGAGCTGTATTGCCGCGCGGCGGACGCCGAGACGCTGTGGCACGCGCTCGTGGGCGCGGGACGCGCCGAGCCGTGCGGGCTCGGGGCGCGCGATACCCTGCGGCTCGAGGCGGGGCTGCCGCTGTACGGGAACGACATCGACGACACCGTGACGCCGTACGAAGCGGGCCTCGCGTTCATCGTGAAGCTCGACAAGGGCGCGCCGTTCACGGGGCTCGACGCCCTCAAGCGCCAGAAGCTCGAGGGGGTGCGGCGCCGCCTCGTGGGATTCCGGGTGCAGGAGGCGAAGGTCGTGGCGCGGTCGAGTTTCCCCGTCTTCCTCGACGGCCGGCCGGTGGACGTGGTGCGCAGCGGGACGATCACGCCGACGGTGGGCGCCGCGATCGGGACGACGTATCTGCCCGCCGACCGCGCCAAGCCGGGGACCAAGATCGAGATCGACGTGCGGGGCAAGCGGGTCGCGGCGGAAACCGTCAAACTGCCGTTCGTCCCTCACCGCGCCAAGAAATGACCATCCGCATCGGCATTCTGACCATCTCCGATCTCGGGGTGGTCGGCCAGCGGGCCGACACGTCCGGCGACGCCATCGTCGACTGGGCGGTCGGCCGCGGCTACGACGTGGTCGTGCGCAGCGTCGTCGCGGACGAGACCGACCGGATCGCCGGCAAGCTGGCGCGCTGGGCCGACTCCGGCGAAGTCGATGTCGCGCTGACGACGGGCGGCACCGGGCTCACGGAGCGCGACGTGACGCCGGAGGCGACGGCGGCGATTCTCGAGCGCGAGGCGCCGGGGATCGTGGAGGCGATGCGCGCCGCCTCGGGGCCGGGCTTCCCCCGCGCCTGGCTGTCGCGCGGCCGCGCCGGCACCCGGGGCAAGACGCTGATCGTGAACATGCCGGGGTCCACTAGGGGCGTGAAAGAAGGGCTTGCCGTCCTCGAGACGTTCCTCGAGCACGCCGTCGATCTCGTCAGCGGTGCGGACACCGCGCACCGCGCACCGCGCACCGCGGACTCCAGTGGCTGACCGCATTCTGGTCACCACCGACGATCTCGAGCACGCCGTCCGCATCAACGCCCGGCTCGAGCAGGCGGGCTACGACACCGCGATGGTCTCCTCCCTCGACGACGTGCGTCAAGCCGTACGAGGGCAGGGAGCGGGGAGCAGGGAGCCGGATGCGATCATCCTCACCGGGAGTCTCCACGAGCCTACGGCCCAGCGGCTGCTGTCGGCGGCCCGCGAGCACGCCGTCTCGACCCTCGGCCTGGTCGAGGAAACGGAGCCCGACGCGAAGGCCGTCGCCAACGCCCTGGGCCTGACCGCCTGGCTTCCCAAGCCGGTGGATCCCGCCGAAGCGGCGGATACCGTCCGGCGGCTCATCGAGCGGCGCGGTCTGCAGCAGCGCACCGGCATCCTCGGCGAATCGTCCGCGATTCAGGAAGTGTTGGTGAAGATCGAGCAGATCGCTCCGGTGACGTCCACCGTGCTGATCGAGGGCGAATCGGGGACGGGGAAAGAGCTGGTGGCGCGCGCGATCCACGACCTCTCGCCCCGCGGGGGCCGCGGCAAGCCGTTCATCGCCGTGAACTGCGCCGCGCTGCCCGAGACGCTGCTCGAGAGCGAGCTGTTCGGCCACGAGAAGGGGTCGTTCACCGGGGCGGCCGAGCGGCGGCTGGGGCGCTTCGAGCTGGCCGACGAGGGCACCATCTTCCTCGACGAAGTGGGCGAGATGCCGCCCGCCACGCAGGTCAAGCTGCTGCGCGTGCTCGAGGAACGCTCGTTCTTCCGGGTGGGCGGGGTGCAGCCGATTCGCGTGGACGTGCGCGTGATCACGGCGACCAACAAGGCGCTGAAGGAGTCGGTCGCGCTGGGCCGCTTCCGCGACGATCTCTACTACCGGCTCAACGTCCTCTCGGTCTATCTGCCGCCGCTGCGCGAGCGGCGCAGCGACATCCCGCTGCTCGCGCGCCGCTTCATCGCCGAGTTCGCCCGGATGCACGACCGGCCGGATCGGCTGTTCAAGGGGATCACCCCCGAGGCGATGCAGATCCTCGTGGACGCCGAGTGGCCCGGCAACGTGCGGCAGCTGCGCAACCTGATCGAGTCGATGGTGGTGCTCGCGCCGGAAGGGGAGATCCGCGCCAGCGATATTCCGCCGGACATTCAGGACCGCAGCCGGGTGTTGCCGGTGCGGATCGGTCCCGCCCCCGGGGTCAGCGGCGGCCAGGAGTTCGAGTTCATCCTGCGGAGTCTCGTCGAGCTGAAGCTGCAGGTCGAGGAGCTGCGGCGGCGATTGGATGACCGCCCCCCGATGGAAGCGATAGAAATCGGGAGCAGGAGAATCGAAGCGGGGCAGGATCCGCTCGCGATCGAAGACGGCGAGCCCGGCGTGGTGATCTACCGGCCGGGGATGTCGATGGCCGACGTCGAGCGCGCGGCGATCGACGCGGCGCTGCGCGAGACGCGCGGCAACCGGCGCAAGGCCGCGGAAATTCTCGGCATCGGCGAACGGACCCTCTATCGCAAACTGAAGGAATACGCGATAGTCTAGCGACCTGCTGGAGGCCGCGTGGACTTTCGAATCGACCCGGAGCGCTGCGTCGCTTGCCTCGCCTGCGTGCGCGTCTGCCCCTCCGAGGCCGTCGCGGTCGAAGGCAACAAAGTCTGGATCGTCGATGAGGCCTGTAACCGCGCCGGCCTCTGCCTGCCCGCCTGTCCCCACGACGCGATCATTGCGGTCGGCGATGGCATGCGGGCGCTCGAGCTTGCCCTCGGCCGCCGCGCCGTCATGATCCTCTCCGTCGAAGCCGCCGTCCACTTCTATCCCGCCACCCCCGAGCAAGTCGTAAACGCTTGCTATGCAGCCGGTTACAGCACCGTTCACCGCGGCGTCCTGGGCGACGAGCTGGTGGCCAAGGAATATCTCGACCTCCTCGCCGAGGACGGCTGGGGCACCATGATCCGCAGCACCTGTCCCGTGATCGTCGAGACGGTGCGCGCGCAGTATCCCGAGCTGATCCCCTATCTCGCGCCGGTGGCGACGCCGATTGCCGCCGAGGCGCGGTATCTCAAGGCGCTGTACGGCCCCGATACCCAGGTCGTCTACGCCGGCGTCTGCATGACCGAAGGCGGGACCGATGTCGACGCCGCGATCACGTTCACCGAGCTCGAGGCGATCTTCAAGAAGCGCGGCGTGCGGGTGATGGATCAGCCGGCCTATTTCAGCCGGATCCCCGAGGAGCGGCGGCGCCATTGGAGCACCGCGGGGGGGCTGCCGTTCGACCTATTAAAGGAAGAGCGGCAGTCGAGCCGCCGCTTTCGGAAGGTCCGGGGGCTGGGCGCGCTCGAGGGGATCGCCCGCGCCGTCGGGGTGGACCGGATCGAGCTCGGCTTCGTGGACATCCTCCCCTGCGAGGGGTGTCTCGACCACCCGCTGCTCGGCCCGCCCGCCGAGCTGTTCCGGCGCCGCGAGATCGTGGGGGCCTCCGAGCCGCAGCGGGCGACGTTGCCGGTGCTGGCCGAGGGGGTGGAGATCGAGGTGGGCGCGGCGTTCCCTATTCCCCGCAACGGCCATCCGCCCGCGCCGACGGCCGAGACGATCGACGACATCATCGGGCAGATCGGCCTCGCGCCCAACGGCCGGACGTGGGACTGCGGGGCCTGCGGCTATCCCACCTGCCGGCAGTTCGCGGTGGCGGCGGCGCACGGCCGGACGACGCTGCGCTCGTGTCCCCCCTATCTCGACCGCCAGGCGATGGTGGCGCAGCAGCAGGCGGCGGTGGATGCGCTCACCGGCTTGGCGTCGTTCCGGGTGTTGCGAGACAGGCTGGCGAACGAGGTCGCGCGGTGCAATCGTAGCGGAGACCACTTCGCGGTGTTGTTCATGGATCTCGACCATTTCAAGCAGGTGAACGATCAGTTCGGCCATGAAGCGGGCAACGAAGTGCTGCGGCGGACGGCGCAGGCCTGCGCCGAGCATATCCGGTTGACCGATCTGGCGGGCCGCTACGGCGGGGATGAGTTTGTGGTCGTTCTCGTGGGGACCGGCATCGAGGGCGCGTTGATGGTCGGCGAGAAGGTGCGGCTGGCGGTCGCGGCGACTGGGGAAGAACTGGGCTATCCGAAGGGGCTCGTGACCGCCAGCATTGGGGTGGCGGAATACCGGCCGAACCGGGATGAAGAGGACGTGTTGGTCGCGGCCGATCGCGCGTTGTACCGCGCGAAGGCTGCCGGCAAGAACCAGGTCGCCACCGGAGGAGAGAGCTACACGTGACGCCGTCCAAGCCGTCGCCGTCCGCTGGAGGGGGAGAGCAGGAGCCGCTGCCGTTGATGCCACCGGGACAGACCCCCGATCCGTGGGGGATGAAGCGGGTCGAGAACCTGATCACCGCGCTGACGGGGGTATTGTCGGCGCGGGTGGTGGTGACGCCGCTGGGCGAGGTGAGCGAGGTGCACGTGCTCACGCGCAGCGACGTGCAGCCGAAGCAGGTGGTGCGCAACATCGAGTCGGCGCTGATGGCGCAGCTCGGGTTCAAGATCGATCATCGCAAGATCAGCGTCGCGCAGACGGCGGACGTTCGGCCGATCGAGGCGTTGCAGCAGGAGGCGATCACCGAGCGCTCCAAGCGCCGGATGGTGGTGTTCAAAAGCATCGAGGTGCGGCCGTCGGACCGTCCGCAGCGGGTGCTGGTGCGGGTGCGGCTGGCGTATGGGGAGCGGGAGGCGCAGGCGGAGGAGGTGGGGACGGACACGGTGCGCAACCGGGTGGAGGCGGCGGCGCGGGCGGCGGCGGCGTGTCTCGACGAGCTGCTGGCGGACAACTCGGTGGCGCTGGAGGGGGCGCAGACGATGGAGGCGTTCGAGCGGAAGTTCGTCTTTGTGGCGGTGCATGGGTTGGGGGGTCGGGAGGCGCAGTTGCTGACCGGAACGTGTGAAATTCGGGAGTCGGCGGAGCGGAGCGCGGTGTTGGCGGTGCTGGATGCCACGAACCGGTGGGTCGACGCAAGGCGATAAAGTATTTGGTAGCAACCGCTTAGCCGACTCGGCGTCGCGGCGTTTTCTCTATCCCCGGGTAATTCCCTAAGGTCTGGAATAAGGGTTTTTCCCTTCTAGCGTAGTTCTCGTTTTGGCGGTATTTCGGGTTTCGTGAATTCAGTCCGAACCAAGCGGTATTGGGGGACGCAGCGGGTTGCGCGGGTGTTGCAGGTGACGCCCGCGACGGTTGCGGCCTGGATTGATCAGGGGCATTTGAAGGGGCATCGCACGCCGACGGGTCGGCGGCGGGTGGCGTCGGCGGATTTGGCGGAGTTTCTGCGGGCGCATGGGATGGCGGTGCCGGCGGATCTGGCGGCGGCGCGGGAGCGGCCGGTGGTGGTGGTGGTGGAGGACGATCCGAGTTTTTTGGCGGCCTTGGTGCGCACGATCAAGCGGGAGGCGCCGGAGGTGGATGTGCTGGAGGCGACGACGGGTGTGGATGGGCTGCTCGAGATCGGGCGCGTCGCGCCGGACCTCGTGATGCTCGATTATCAGCTGCCCGATCTGAACGCCGTGCAGGTGGTGGAGCGGTTGCTGGACACGTCGAAGCGGTTGGCGACGCCGGTGTTGATCGTGACAGGGGGATTGCCGGCGTCGGCGGAGAACGAGCTGCGGCGCGCGGGTGTGCGGTCGATCGTGAACAAGGGTGATGGGATGAGCGTGGTGTTGGAGGCGATGCGACAGGCGTTACGGGCGCGAAAAGTCGCCTGACCATAGAGGACACACGAAACAGGGGGCCCCTGGTCACCGCTAGCTAGAGCGGAGTGGAGCGGACAGTAGACGAGCGGAGCGTCGGGTACGTCATAGCGAGACGTACCACTCCTAAGCGAGGAAGACTCGCAGTCCCTTGAGGGGGGTGACGCTCGATGTTGCAACTGCTCGCTTTTCTGTTCACGGCAGTCGCGAAGTTGTTTTTCGCAGACACGCTTATGTGGATTTGAACTAGCGCAAGGCGCAGGGGCACCCCCTAGGTTTCCAGCCTGTGAGGACATGCGGTGGGCAAACAGTGCGCGTAGAAGGCCATCAATGGATCCGCGTCTACGTGGGCGCCACAGTTGCGATTTCGACCGCAGCTGTTGTGGCGGCTTTTTTGTTTTTTGGTTCGTCCGTCGGATACGGTGGATTGACCGCAATAACCATCTTTACTCTACTCGCGTTCGTAACCGGCGCTCTTGAGAGCAGCCCAAAGGCCGGTATAGGTGGGTCAATACTCTTCGTTGCTCACCTTTCTGCAGCCATAACTACAGGGCCATTGGGGGCATCTGTTGTAGCGCTCCTATCCAGTCTGCTCACCCAGGTGTGGCTGCGACGCGAATCAATCAAGGTCTTATTCAATGTGGCGCAGGTGACGTTGAGTGTCGTTGTAGGAAGTTCATTTTACCTGTTCGCAGGGGGTCAACTTCGTTCGAGCAACTTCTCCAATCAGGATTTCTTGGCTTACGCGGCCCTGGTCTTTGGGTACTTCGCAACCAACTCCGCCTTCGTGAGTGGCGCAGTTGCCATCAGTCGCGGTGAGCGCTTCAGTGAAATTTGGCGGTCTCAGATAATGAGGGCAGCTGGCTACGACCTCGTAGCGAGCGGGCTTGGCTTGTTAATCGCGTGGATGTACACCCGTTTTGGTCCACTAAGCATTTTCGCAGTGACCCTACCGATCTTGGCGTTACGCCAAGCATATAGAGACAACCTTGACTTGAAGAAGGCGAACGAAGAGCTCGTACGGCATCATCGTGAATTACTCGACTACACAGTAAAGCAGATTGAAGCGCGCGATCCATATACGTCAGGTCACTCTCGTCGCGTGGCGGAATACGCCCAAATCCTAGCGGAGGAAGCAGGCCTCACCGCGAAGCAGGTCGAGGATGTAGCGACCGCCGCACTCCTTCACGATGTTGGGAAGGTTTACCATGAGTTCGGCTCTGTCTTACAGAAGGAAGGAAGGCTTTCTTACGAAGAGAAGTTGTTGTTGCAGTCGCACCCTGTTCGGAGCGCCGAATTAATCGCGACCATCGGGAGCCTTCGTGGGGCTGTGGAAAGTGCCGTCAAGCATCATCATGAGAATTATGATGGCTCAGGGTACCCGGAAGGACTGAGGGGCGAGAGCATTCCCGTAGGATCACGAATCATCATGATCGCAGACACACTCGATGCGATGACGACCGATCGACCCTACAGAAAGGCACTACCCTTCGACCGGGTACTGGAAGAATTCCGCAAGTACTCTGGGAAACAGTTCGACCCGAGGCTGGCCGATTTGGCTATGAGGTCGTATGCGATCCGTCGATGCGTAATCGCATCCTCATCCCCTACTTCGGGATTGACTTCCAAGAAACCGACGCCACCTCGTCCCTCAATACGGGTGAGGGCATAGTTCGTAGAAAGCCTTGCAACGTAAGCAGTGCCTTTCTTCCAACCGCCCCAGCTTCATCGAAGAATGCCAGTTCTTGCATGGTTTGAGGTCCCGGCCGTCCAAGCGATCTGGCTTCCAACCAAGTCTTTGCCGCGAGAACGTCGAGATAAAGGTATGGGCAGTTACCACGTAGTCTCTGTGTGGCCTCTTCTGCAATCGTGAACGCGGCGTCTTCTCCGTGGACATGAGCGGTCCTGAAGATGCGCAGCTTCCAATAGGATCCGATCATTGGAACGGCTGCTTCACGCCCTTGGGCCATGGACTCCACCTGGCCTGCCAGATCTAATGCAAGAGCGGTATTTCCCCTGAGAAGCGCGAATGCGGCGCTTTCCATCAGGAAGCTGCAGTGCAACTTCCAGCGCCGTCGCGGCTCCAACCAATCCCTCGCTCGAGTCATACATTCGACGGCCAAATCCTCTCTTCCAAGCAGAACATAGGCATCAACCAAGTTCGTGTAGGCGTGCTGCAACAGGCTGCTTGAGGACGACTCTCCGAGGCTTCTCGCCAGTTTGCCATACTCGACGGCGTTCTCGTATTCGCCGCGCGCTACCTGTACGTTGCACAGATTCGAGGCCAAGAGGGACGTCCGAGCGTCGTCTCCGACCTTCCTGGAGAACTCCAACGCAGTACGAAATCCCTCGAACGCCTCTGGCAGTCGACACAGGTGAAGAGAGGCAAGCCCTATACCAGAGTATATGAATGACATCTGCGCGGCATTGACGTCACGGCTTATCTCCGCCACTTGATTTAGAAAATGCAATGCACCTTTAGGATCCAAGTAGAACACTTGGCAAAACGATCGAGTGAGCACGGCCATTGGCAGGGCACTAAGATCATTCTCTCTAGCTAGTTGTGTGATACCATCACGCGCTATCTGGACTAGTTCGACAAGGCCTTCCTCCGTGCCTGCGCGCGCACATTCAAAAAGCGCGCGCGCAATCAATTCTGGGTTTCCAGCTCTTGTCGCGCTGGCAAGTGCACTCTTCGCTGCTTCGCAGTACTTGAGCCCTGGCTCGCTGTTAAGAGCGAACTCGGCCGCCGCGCGCATCATTGCCACTTCCGCATTTTCGTAGACAGTCAAGCTCGGGTCACTGGCCAAATCATCCATGATCGGAAGGGCGGGCTCGGCCTTTGATTGTCCAATTAGTGCTTTCGCGAGGAGTAGTCGAATCCTACGCTGATTTGTAGCAGAGTGGTCGAAACCGACGAGCGCAGATAGCGCTTCTTCCGCGGCATGTGGGGCGCCCACGGCTAGCGATGCTTCTGCTCCGTCGAGAGCAAACGGCACCGCAGGGGCAACATTGCCGCCTCTTAGGAAGTGCCACGCGATTTCCAATTTCCGAGAGAGCGCACCAGGGCCCGTCCGTGCCGATAGGATCGTGGCAACACGTCGATGAAGGTGCGCTCGAGCAGGACCTGCAATTGAATAGTATGCCTGTGCGCGAATCAGCTCATTCCGAAACTCCAGGTCGCCACCTATTTCTCGCAACAAGCCTTCCTCCTTGAGTCGCGAGAGAGCTTCAGACGCGCCGCCCGGAAAGAGCTCCACGGCTCGGTAGAGCTCAACGTCCGATAGCCGACGGCCCAATACCGCCGCCAAATCCAGGGCTGCTCGCGTGTCAAGATCCAGACGACGGCTCTGTCGTTCGAAAACAGCGCCTATCGCACGTGGAATCCCGATCGTTGGGTGCGGCTGTGTATCAAGGGCTTCTAAGTCGCTTAGCAGCGAGGTGGGACCCTGAGCGCTCCATTCTTTCGCCAAAAGCTCGATCGCGAGTGGGTTTCCGCCACTTGCCCTGAGGATTCGTTCGGTGGGAGGGTCGACACCTTCGGTCGACGCAACCAGCTTGCTTACTAGTCTGACTGCTGCACTCGAATCGAGGACATCCAACTCAAGGCCCCGGATGCCGGCGATCGACGTATCTCCCGTAAACGCCGCCGGCGCCCCCGACAGCCGCAGCTCACTCGTCCTCCCCGCCAAAATCATCATCACCCGTACATCCGCCAACTTTCTTGCCACCACATGCAATATCGCCGCACTTGCATTGTCCGCCGCATGGATGTCGTCGACAATCAGCACCACCGGACACTCCTCCGCCGCCGCCGTCACCGTCTTCCAGAACGCATCCGCAATCCGCAGCGGTGTCAGCTCGGGCGACCACTCCACCGGCTTCGGCACGCCGGGGAAGACGCGCAGGATCTCTGAACTGATGCGCGTCAGCTCGCTCAACGCCTCGGGGTCGGCACTGCCGATCGCCCGCTGCGAGGCGAGCTGACGCACCAGCTCGCCCAGCACCGCAAACGGCAGCTCGCGCTCGGCATCGTAGGCCTGCGCCCGCGCGACCACGGCACCGTCCATCTGACAGCTCGAGACAAAGGCATTGGCGAGCGTGGTCTTGCCGACCCCAGGATCGCTCGTGACGACCACGATGCGGGGGCGCTTGCGGCGCGCGTCCAGCCAGGCGTCGTACAGGAAGCTGAACTCGCGCTCCCGGCCAATCAGCGTCTCCGGCTCGAACCGGCGCTCCACCCGCTCGGTGACCGGCTCACTCGATCCCGCGCGCGACGCCGGCCGCCGCCCGTCCCGTAACAGATCC
>JAUYMC010000205.1 GCA_030699545.1 Gemmatimonadales bacterium
GTCAACTACGCCTTCGGCCGCCTCCGCTTCCCGCTGCCGGATTCGATGGCCGGGCGGGAGCTGACGGTCGAGCTGTACCCCGCCTTCGCCCGGCGAACCGGTCATCCGTGGCGCGGCGATGTGCGGATCCGGTTCCTGGGCCCGGATGAGCCGGTCGGGGAAGGCGGTGAGGTGTCGGTGGTGGCGGGTGGGCGCGTCGTGATGCGGCTACCCGGTGCGCCGGCCCTCGCGCTCCCCACGGGGTTCAGCGCGCTCATCGAAACGCGCGTCACGACGGCCGCCGGCGCTCTCGCGGCCCGCCGCACGTCCGTCCCCGCGGGCGGCGGCGCGCGGTGAAGAACCGCGTCCGCATCGCGGCGGGCCAGGGGTTCTGGGGCGACTGGCCCGAGGCGCCGTACCGGCAAGTCACCGGCGGCCCCATCGACTATCTGATGATGGACTACCTCGCCGAAGTGACGATGTCCATCCTCCAAAAACAAAAAGTGCGCGACCCCGAGCGCGGGTACGCGACCGACTTCGTCCAGCAGATGGAGCGCATTCTCCCGGTGGTCGTCCAGCGGGGCATCAAGGTGACCGCCAATGCCGGCGGGGTGAATCCGCACGGCTGCGCGGCCGCCGTGACCGCCGCGGCGCGCCGGCTCGGCCTTGCGGGGAAGCTCAGAATCGGCGTCGTGACGGGCGACGATCTGCTCGGGCGGCTCGATGCCCTCATCGCGCGCGGCCATGACCTGCGCAACATGGACACGGGGCGGCCGCTCCGCGACATCCGCGATCGCGTACTCTCGGCGAATGCGTACCTCGGCGCCTGGCCGCTCGTGCGCGCGCTGCGAGACGGCGCCGACGTCGTCATCACCGGCCGCGTGACCGATACCGGCCTGACGCTGGCTCCGCTCATTCACGCATTCGACTGGCGCGAAGACGCCTGGGATCTGCTCGCGGCCGGGACGGTCGCGGGCCACATCATCGAATGCGGCGCACAGGCGAGCGGCGGCAACTCCCTGGTCGATTGGCCGCGCGTGCCGGACCTGGCGAACGTCGGCTATCCCATCGTCGATGCCCGTCCCGACGGCACGTTCGAGATCGTGAAGCATCCCCGCACGGGCGGCAGGATCAGCGTGGCCGGGGTGACCGAGCAGCTGGTCTACGAAATGGGCGATCCACGGGAGTACATCACGCCCGACTGCGTCGCCGATTTCACCACGATCGCGCTGCGCCAGGCCGGCAAGGACCGCGTGCGCGTCGCCGGCATCAAAGGCGGGCCCGCCACCGACAAGTTGAAGGTCTCGGTGGCATACGCCTACGGGTACAAGGCGGTGGGGACGCTCGTGTATGCCTGGCCCGAGGCGCTGAAAAAGGCGCAGGACGCCGATCGCATCCTGCGGCGCCGCCTCGCCGACCTGAAGCTGGCGTTCGAGGCCATCCACACCGAGTTCGTCGGGGCCACGGCCACGCACGGCCGGCTCGCCGCCGCGGATGCGCGGGAGGCGCCGGAGGTACAGCTGCGCATCGGCGTGCGGGGCCCGGACAAGGCCGCCGTCGATCGCTTCACGCGCGAGCTCGCGCCGCTGATTCTCAACGGCCCGCCGAGCGTCACCGGGTTCGCGGCGGGACGGCCCAAACCGGAGGAAATCGTGGCGTACTGGCCCGCGCTGCTCGACAAGCGCCTCGTGGAGCCGAAGGTCGAGGTGATCGCCGTATGAAAGTGCGACTGCTCGACATCGCGCACGCGCGCTCGGGGGATAAGGGAGACACGGCGAATGTCGGCGTGATCGCCCGGAAGGCGGAGTACTATCCCGTGCTGGTCCGGCAGCTGACGGCGGCCCGCGTGGCGCGCCACTTTCGGGGCATGATCAAGGGAAACGTCGAGCGCTTCGAACTGCCCAACCTGCGCGCCCTGAACTTCCTGCTGCACGGCGCGCTCGATGGCGGAGGGACGATTTCCCTGAAGACCGACGCGCAGGGCAAAGTGCTCTCGACCGCGCTGCTGCGCCTGGAGATCGACCTGCCCCGGAAGCAGCGGTGAGCGAGCGCGTCCTCGTCGCGGTGGAGGGCGGCGTGCTCACCGCGACCCTCAATCGGCCCGACAAGCGCAACGCGATCGATACGCCCATGATCGACGCGCTGCTGGCGACGCTCGAGCGGGCGGATCTCGACGCGGCCGTGCGCGTGGTGGCGATCCGCGGGGCCGGCCCCGACTTCTGCGCGGGCATGGATCTCGACGAGCTGCTCGCCTCCGCGGACCGACCCGTGCAACAGAACCGCGAGGCGGCCCTGCATTTCGCGTCGATCTTCCAGCGGATGCGGCGGCTGCCCAAGCCCGTCGTGGCGATCGTGCACGGGCGGGCGCTGGCGGGCGGCTGCGGACTCGCGACCGCCTGTGACCTGATCCTGGCCGCTCGCTCGGCCCGGTTCGGCTACCCCGAGGTGCAGCGCGGCTTTGTCCCCGCCATCGTGATGACGCTGCTGCGCCGCGCCGTGGGCGAGAAGATCGCGTTCGATCTCGCGGCGACCGGCCGGCTGCTCAGCGCCGGCGACGCCGCGGTGGTGGGACTGATTTCGCGCGTCTGTGACGACGCGGAGCTGGAGGCGCAGGCCCGCGCGCTGCTCCAGGGGCTGGCGGCGGCGAGTCCCACGGCGCTCGCCTTTACGAAGCAGCAGTTCTACCAGCTCGACGGCCTGACGGTGGACGCGGGCCTGCGGTTGGGCGCGGACGTCAACGCCGTCAGCCGCAGCACGCCGGACTTCCGGGCCGCGCTGGCGGCGTTCCTGAAGAAGTAGCTTTCCCCCGAGGAGATCTATGCGCGACCTGAACGTTCCGATGTACGATCCCGAGCTGGTCCGCCCGATGCGGGAGGAGCTCACCCGCCTGGGTTTTGAGGAGCTCCGCACGGCCGCCGAGGTGGATGCCGTCCTGGGCGGTGAGCGGGCGCCGACGCTGGTGGTGGTGAACTCGGTCTGCGGCTGCTCCGCGCGCATGGCGCGTCCGGCGGCGGCCCTCGCCATTCAGCATGCGCGCCGGCCCGGGCGTCTGGTCACCGTCTTCGCGGGGCAGGATGCCGAGGCGACCGCGCGGGCGCGCCGCTACTTCACCGGCTACGCGCCGTCCTCGCCGCAGATCGCCCTGTTGAAGGACGGGGCCGTCGTCTTCATGCTCGAGCGGCGCGACATCGAAGGCCGCAACGCCCAGGACATCGCCGCCGACCTGGGGTCGGCGTTCGATCGGTTCTGCGCTCCTACTTGATGCCTTCGACGATCACGCTGCGGCTGGTCAACATGCCCCAGCTGTTGTTCCCGCGGAGCAGCTCGGCGTTCTCGCGATAGCGCTCGGGCGCCCTGCGGCGCAGGCGCCACCGGAAGAGGGCGTTGCCGAGCAGGATAAAGGGGGCCGCGAGCGCGGCGAGGAGCGCGGCGGACCGCTTGTGGCGGTCGAAGTGGAGGCGGACCGCGGAAAACCCCGCCCGGTGGAAGGTGTAGCCGAGATAGTAAAACGTGATCGGGTTGATGTGGCCGGCGGTGTGAATGATGTCTTCCGAGCCGAGCGGCAGCGGGTCGAACAGCAGCCAAAACCCCGAATGCAGGTAACGCAGCCGTGAGTTCACGTTCAGGAGATTGGGCGTGGTGACCAGGACGCGGCCGCCCGGGGCGACGACGCGGTGCAGCTCGCGGATGAAGCGAAAGTGGTCTTCGACGTGCTCCACGACCTCCACGGCCACGACCGTGTCGAAGCTGCCGTCGCGGTAGGGCAGGACCCCCGTCGCATCGATCGGGTCGCAGGGGACGTCGGGATACCGGAACAGCGCGGGGAAGCGGTCGCAGGCGCGGAGGACGTCGCCGGGGGGAATGCCGTAGCGCGCGCGAATGTGCTGACCGAGGCGTTCGGAGAAGTAGCCCTCGCCGGCGCCGACGTCGAGCACCCGCCGGCCGAGCAGGTCGTCGCCGGTCACGAGCGCGAAGACCTGGTCGTTGGTGCTGCGATGGGACAGGGCGCGGATCTCCGTCGTCACGCGCCCAACATAACACCCCTAGAGGATTCTCCCCCGGCGCACGCGGAAGTCGACGATCTCCTGCATCCAGCTCCAGAGGGAGTCCTGCTGCTCCATCGGCACGCCGGCGTTCATATGGCGGGCCCAGCCCTGCATCACCTGCCAGTCCTGGGTCCAGATGCGCACGCGCTTGCGGGGCACCTGCTGCTCCCACAGCTGCGCGACGCGCGGCGTGGCGTAGAGCAGCCGCACCGTGACGCTGCGCGACAAGTACTCGAGCGGCGTCAGGTCGACCTTGCGGTAGCGCTGCTCCGGCGTCAGCCGGCCGGCGCCGGGGAAATCGGGCTCGCCGTCGGAGAACATCACGACGCTCAGCGGCGAGAGGACGAGATTCTGGCGCTTGACGTGCACCGCGACGCGGGTGAAGAACGTGTTGAAATCGGTGATCGGATCGGTCTCCGGGAACCAGGCGCGCAGGTCGCGGGCGATCTCCTCGACCGACTTGCCGCTCAGGTCCTGGATCGGGTGGAACGCTTTCGGCTGATTCACCTGTTGACCGCCGAGCGAGCCGATGAAGATGTCGGTCGGCTGGCGCAGCCCGCCCAGGCCGTTCAGATGCCCGTAGATGTACAGCGCCGCGAACTCGATGCTGCGGTCGAAGTGCCCGCTCTGGCGGAACGAGCCGCTGACGTCCAGGCCGACGACCAGCGTCGAGCGTGGCGGCGGCGCGTTTTCGGGCGGCTTGCACGCGACGAGCGCCAGCAGCAGAACGGCCGCGCGGCGGTTCATCGGGACACCTCCGCGGGGGTCTTGGCCGGGAAGTGCGTGCTGGCGAGCACATCGTCGATGGACTTGAACGGCAGCGTGAAGTGGCCGCGGCCGGTGAAGATGACAAAGAAGAAATTGAGCGCCGCCGCGACGACCTGCAACACCGGCAACGACATCAGCTCGAACAGCTCGCGCGATTCCTTCCGGAACCACTCCCGCTCGGATTTCAGCGCGGCGATCGGGCCGTGCCAGAAGTCGGCGGCGCTCGAGGCGCCGGCCGGCAGAGCTCCGTGCTCGGAGCCGAACGCCTGGCGGCCCAGCAGGCCGATCATCGCGGGCGCGCCGAAGCGGCCGAACAGGAACCACGTCATGCCGCGCACACCCACCCACGCGAAGAACGCGAGGCCCAGCGTACCGACCACGCCCAGCGTCACTCCCTGCTGCGCGAGCCACGGCGTCATCGCATCGACCATCTCGCGATAGAGGAACAGGACTTCGAACATCGCGACGGCGATTTCGACCAGAATCATGAAGATGATGTTGCCCACCTGCTTCGCCTTGATCGCGTCGTTCAACACCTGAATACACGCGAAGCTGCCCGCGACGATGATCGCCAGAAAGATCCACAGCAGCAGCACGAGCGCGAACGCATTCACCTCATAGCCCGTGAGGTCCGCGAGCAGCTCGGCCATCGTGGGCCGCAGCGTGAAGGTGAAGATCGTCGCCTCGACCCCGGACCAGACCAGCAGCAGGAAGAACGCGGGCCACGGCACGCCGGGACGGCGCGAGGTGGCGTCGAGCATCGCGAGCGGCGACGACACGGCGCCCTTCAACGTGCCCCACACCAGCTGGACCGTGACTTTGATCAACCCCCAGACCCAGCCGACCAACACCACGACGAACCGCACCAGGCCGGCCCAGTAGAACCACACCATGCGCAGCGCATCCCACCATGCCATCAGAATCGATTGGAGGAGCGTCACCGAGCGCGCCAGCCGGAAGGGGATCGTGTACACCGACACCATCGTCCCCCAGATGCCGGCGACGAATGCCGCCGCGGGGAGGAGAAGAAGGATGGCACTGCCGACGAGGCTCCAGAACGAGTCGCCGCGGAGCACAAAGCCGAACACCCGCGCCTGGAACGGCACGATCCAGGCCAGACCCGCCATCACCCAGTCGAACAGCTGCGAGAGGATGAAGCTCCACTGCTGGGTCTGTGCGGTGGTGACGGCGGTGGCGACAGTGTCTTGCATCGGCAGAGCCCTCCTCCGGGATCGGACGGCGTTCGCTTCGCGGCGGGGACATTGTTATAAACGGGACCTCACAAGTCAAGAAACGGGCGGGTGACGGGCGTCACGGCTGGGCTGCGACTTGCGTAGAATGGCCGTACGGAGCTACTC
>JAUYMC010000217.1 GCA_030699545.1 Gemmatimonadales bacterium
GTGGATCCGAGCTATGAGGGCATCGGCAGCGCCTCCCGCGAGGCGAGTGAGCCGGCCGTGTCGCAGGACGAGCCGTGTCACGTGACGCGGCGCCGCCGCGACTTCTCGATGATCTCGCTCGATGTTCCGACCTGGCTCCCCGCCCCGGACACGAGGAGCTTCTATGCGCGGGTGATCAGGCCCCTCGTCCACCTGCCGCTGAGCGAGGACCACCTCTACGGCTGGCTCGAGGTTATGTTCGCGTTCTGCGAGCGGAAGCCCGTGGTGTACTACAGCCGCTACGTGCCGGGCCCGCGGATCCACGCCATCGCCCGCGCGCATCGGGTCCGTCTGCTCCACAGGCCGCTGGCGGCGATCCCGCGGCCGCTCCTCGAGCGGAACGGCCGGTTTCGCTTCCTCTATCTCACGCGCCCCCAGTGGGAGGCGCTCAACGAGCGGGTGCGGGAGGGCAAGCGGGCGTGGCTGGCGACGGGGGAGGCATGAGAGCGGGGGTCGAGCGCTACCGCGGCGCGCTCCTCGGGCTGGCCGTGGGGGATGCGCTCGGCACCACGCTCGAGTTCTCCGCGCCCGGCTCCTTCACGCCGATCACGGACATGGTCGGCGGCGGGCCCTTCGGGCTCCTCCCCGGCGAGTGGACCGACGACACCTCGATGGCGCTCTGCCTGGCCGAGAGCCTGGTGGAGCGCGGCGGCCTCGACCCCGTGGACCAGCTCGAGCGCTATGTGCGCTGGTGGCGCACGGGGCATCTGAGCAGCACCGGGCGCTGCTTCGACATCGGCCGCACCGTGAGCCGGGCGCTGGCGCGGTTCGAGCGCACCCGCGAGCCCCACTGTGGCCCGTCGGACGCGAGGAGTGCCGGAAACGGCTCGCTCATGCGGCTGGCGCCGGTGCCGCTGTTCTATGCGCGCGACCCGCGCGAGGCGGTGGAGCGTTCCGGGGCAAGCTCGCGGACCACGCACCAGGCGATCGAGTGCATCGACGCCTGCCGCTATCTGGGCGCACTGCTGGTGGGGGCGATCGAGGGACGGCCGAAGGAGGAGATCCTCTCCGACCGCTTCGAGCCTGTGCCCGGGCTCTGGGCCCGGGCCCCGCTTGCGCCGCGGATCGCCGGGATCGCCGCCGGCTCGTTCAAGCGGCGCGAGCCGCCGCTGATCCGCGGTAGTGGCTACGTGGTGGAGTCGCTCGAGGCGGCGCTGTGGGCCCTCGAGCGGAGCGAGTCATTCGCGGACGGCGCGCTCCTGGCGGTGAACCTTGGAGACGACGCCGACACCACGGGGGCCGTGTACGGGCAGCTCGCGGGCGCGCTGTACGGGGAGGGCGGGATTCCGGCGAGTTGGCGGGCGAGGCTTGCCCGCCGGGAGATGATCCTGTCGCTGGCCGAGAGGCTGTGCGGTCTGGCGGAGGCGTCTTGAGGAGCGGCTGATGACGCGGCCCGCGCTGGACGATCCGTCGGCGCCCGGTCCAGCGCTTCTATCCGTCCTGGCCCGGGAGCTGCGGCACGTCATAGTAGTCCCTGAGCAAGGTTTCGATGGCGGCGTCGGTCAGTTGCTCTCTTGACGTCACGTCGTACTGGCTGTCCCCGTCGGGGCCGTGGCGACGCACCTGCTCTGCGGTCATTCTCGCGGGCCCGTCGGTCCGGAGCACGAGAAACTCGCGCAGCGACCGGAAGATGTAGAAGGTCCAGTCGGCATCGGCGCTCGCGCGCGGACGCCGTCTGCGGATCGCGGCCAGCAGCTGGTCGGCCCACCACTCCCCGTCCTCCACCACCGCGCTGGCCTCGTCCACGACGGCGACGTGGAGGCGGGGCGGGACCCCCATCTCGATCAGCACCGGGGGCGTGTCCTCGTAGAGGGCCCCGACGTCGACGATGCGGGAGCCCAGCCGCCTGGCCGGCACCGAGCGGGCCGTCTCGAGGAGCGCGGTGACCTCCTCGTCAGAAAGCGCCGTCAGGGGACGTCTCGGCGCCAGCCGGACAAAGTGCGCGAGCTGTTCCGTGGACAGCGCCACGAGCGCGGGGAAGCGGGGGGCGAGCTGCCGCAGCTCCTGGATCCGCGGGGCGAAACGGTTGAGCGGGCGATCGGGGATGTCGAGCGTCATGTTCAGCACGGGGTGGGAGGCTCCTCCTCCGACGCGGGCCAAGCCAGGCCGGGGGCGGCCCGATCTCTCAGCTCCCGGACGACCTGCTCGAGCTCCTCGGCCAGCCTCCTTGGCCAGACGGCGTTGAAGACGTTCACGAGGCAGGCGTAGTACCAGAGCGTCCCGCCCTTGCCGCCGTTGAAGCGGGTGAAGAGCGCGTCCCCGAGCTTCACGTGGTCGGCCAGGATGGCGCGGGCGTTGTGGAGCGTGTCGGCGCAGGACACGCGTAGCACGTCCGCGCGCGCCGAGCGAAGGTGACGGATGTAGCGTCGCTTGCGGTCGAGCCACTCGGGCTTGGGGATGATGTCGGCGTCAGTGCACCCCTCGACGATCGTGGCCACCCTGTCGCCGAAGCGGGCCCGGATGTCGGAGAGCCGGGGCGCACCGCCCTGATCCTCGACGGCATCGTGCAGGAGCGCCGCGATGGCCTCGTCCTCGTCGCCTCCGTCCTCGATCACCAGGGAGGCCACGCCCAGTAGATGGCCGATGTAGGGGATGCCGCCTGGGCCCTTCCGCGTCTGGCCCCCATGCACGTGGGAGGCGTAGATGAGGGCCTGCTCGAATCGCTGCGTCAGTGCGGCCCCACCACCTGAGCGATCAGCCATGGCTCCTTCCAGTCTTCGTTCGGCCTCGCGCTGCGCGTCTCGCCCGGCGACGTACGCCGGCCGGCGGCGTCGGCCACGGCAGGTCCGAGAGGAACCGGTTCACGTACGGCTCCGTGGGGGGCTGCTTCCTCAACCGCAGCTTCGAGCCGGTACGGTGGATCTCGAACTCGCGATGCTCGATCCCCGCGGGCGAGGCCAGGCCAATGCAGAGCATTTCCTTCCGCCCCGGCAATTTCTCCAGCGACCGGCCGCTCGCCCGCCAGGCCAGGGCCCGGGCCAGGCTCTCCGGGTCGCCGCCGCTGGCCCAGCACTCGGTGACGACCCCGCAGCCGTCGGCCCCGCCCCGCGCGGCCATCTCGAGCAGAGCCCGGAGGGCGTCCTTGCTGCCCTCGGACCCCGTCACGCCGACGAATAGCGGATATCCCTTGACCCAGATGTGGGCGGTAGTGCCGTGCTCGCCGTCCTCGAGGAAGATCTTCTTCGCCGTCGCGGCGAGCCAGTCAGCCAGCGCTTCAAGATTCGATCGGGCCGTGGCCATCAGGGGCCTCCTTGTGTGCCGGGGTCCGCTGCTTCCATGCCCAGAGTCGCGCCCGGCTGTGACAGGTGAGGTCACACCGGCACGAGCATGGGTTGCCGGATCCCGGCGCGCCCGGATTCTGCTACGGTAGCCAGGATCCAGCCGTCGACGCCGCAGGCAGGGGGGCCGCATGGCACGCATCGTTCCGTCAGACATCACTCCGCTGGCCCTGAGCGGCGCCCACCGCCACGAGCTCGACACCCTCCGTCTGCTCCAGCGGGCGCTGCCCGATGCCTACACGGTGTTCCACGGCGTCCATTGGGCGCGCGAGTTCCAGGGCGACACCGTCTTCGGCGAGGTGGACTTTGTTGTCGTCAACCAGTCGGGGAAGGTCCTCGTGATCGAGCAGAAGAACGGGACGCTCGATGAGACGGGCGACGATCTCGTCGCGCGCTACGCCGACGGGACGAAGAGCGTCACGCGCCAGCTGCACCGGGCGCTCGACGGCATCCGCGAGAAGTTCCGCCGGGCGCAGGGCGGGCGCGCCTCGATCGAGCTCGATTACGTGATCTACTGCCCGGAGCACCGGATCGTGCGGGTTAACGCGGCGGGGCTCGACCCGAGCCGGATCGTGGATGCCGCGAGCCGGGCCAGCCTGGCCGACCGGATCGCGGGCCTGCTCGAGGCGGGCGACCCCGCCCGCGCGGAGTGGGCCGAGCGGGTGCTCGCGTTCTTCCATCAGACATTCGACCTGGTGCCGGACATCCACGCCCACGTGGCGGGCCAGGAGAAGGCCTTCACGCGGCTGAGCGGCGGGCTCGTGAAGCTCCTGGCGGGCATCGAGATGCGCCCGCTCCGGCTGCGGATCTCGGGCACCGCGGGTTCGGGGAAGAGCGTGATCTCCCGGTGCGTCTTCGACCAGGCCGTGGCGCGCGGCGCGCGCCCGCTGCTCGTCTGCTTCAACCGCGCGCTCATGGAGCGCCTGAAGGTGGCCGTCTCGCCCGGCGGCCTCGTCGCGACGTGGTACGGGCTCTGCGACCGGTTCCTGAGAGAGCGGGGCCAGCCGGTGGACTTCGCGCACATGCGGACGGACCCGCGCTTCTGGGAGCCGGTGGCGGAGCGGGTGATCGGCGAGCGCGTGCCCGAGGCGTGGAAGTTCGACACGCTGATCGTGGACGAGGGACAGGACTTCCGTCAGGAATGGCTCGACATCCTGGGCCTCTTCCTCCGCGAGCCCCACGACATCCTCTGGCTCGAGGACCCCGACCAGAGCGTGCGGGGCCAGGCCCCCGTCCGCCTCGACGGCTTCGTCGGGTTCCGCGCCCGGGCGAATTACCGCTCCCCGCGGTCGATCGCCCGCTTCATCGAGCGCATGCTGCCCTTCGAGTTCGAGTGCGCCAACGACCTGCCGGGCCTCGGGGTCGGCGTGACGCCCTACGCGGATGCCGCCGAGCAGCCGGCGCTCGTGGCCCGGATCGTGGCCGGGCTCCTCGCGCAGGGCTTCGCCCACGACGACATCGTCATCCTGACGACCCGCCACACGGTGACGCCCGGCACGCCGCGATCGGTGCTGGGCGGGCGGGAGCGCGTCGGCAACTACCGCCTGCGCCAGTTCACGGGCGAGTACGATCTCCTGGGCAATCAGCTGACGACGCCGAGCAGCTCACCTTCTCGAGCATCGGCCGCTTCAAGGGACAGCAGTCGCCCGCCGTGATCATCGTGGACGTGGATCCCGATCC
>JAUYMC010000240.1 GCA_030699545.1 Gemmatimonadales bacterium
GCGGGATTCACACCACGCCAGCGATGGCGGCGGGGGTGACGGATCGGGTCTGGCGGGTGGAGGACATAATCTCCCTGCTGGACCCCGCTCGGCTGTTACAATGAAACTGGGCCACCACCCCCCGGCGGTCAGTCCGCTTCCACTTCTTCCGGGAACGGACTCGGCACCACCCCCGGGGCGGCCGCCTCGACCGGCGGCGCCGGCGGCTGGAAGCCCTCCGGCGGCTCGATCTCGATGTCGTGATACCGGTAAATCCCCGTCCCCGCCGGGATCAAGTGCCCAATGATGATGTTCTCCTTCAGGCCCAGGAGGTCGTCCTTGGCCCCCCGGATCGCCGCGTCGGTCAGCACGCGGGTCGTCTCCTGGAACGACGCCGCCGAGATGAACGACTGCGTCGTCAGGCTCGCTTTGGTGATGCCGAGGAGCAGCGGCTCGCGGGTCGCCGGCGTGCCGCCCTTCTTCACGGCTCGCTCGTTGATCTCGGTGAACACCAGCTTGTCGATGTTCTCGCCCTCGAGGAAGTCGGTGTCCCCCGGATCCACGACTTTGACCTTCTGCAGCATCTGGCGCACGATCACGCCGATGTGCTTGTCGTTGATCTTCACGCCCTGCAGGCGGTACACCTCCTGTACCTCGTTCAGCAGGTACTCCTGCACCGCGCGCGGCCCCTTGATCCGCAGGATGTCGTGCGGATTCACCGGACCCTCGGTCAGGCGGTCACCCGCCCGGACGCGGTCGCCTTCGTGGACGCGCAAGTGCTTGCCGGCGGGCACCTCGTACAGCTGCGCCTCGCCCTCTTCGGGGTGGACCCAGATCTCGCGCTTGCCGCGCTTGATCTCGCCGAACCGCACGACGCCGTCCACCTCGGAGATCGTGGCGGGGTCCTTCGGCCGCCGGGCCTCGAACAGCTCGGCGACGCGCGGCAGGCCGCCCGTGATGTCGCGCGTCTTGTAGGCTTCGCGCGAGACCTTGGCGAGCACCTGGCCGGCGTACACGACCTGGCCGTCCTCGACCGTCAGCTGCGCGCCTTCGGGAATGACGAAGTCGCGGAGCCGCTTCTCTTTGTCGCCCTTCTTCTGCACGACCTCGATGTGCGGGTGCAGCTTCTTGTCGCGGTCCTCGATGATGACGCGCTGGCGCCGGCCGGTGATCTCGTCCAGCTCCTCGCGCACCGTCTCGTCCTCGACGATGTCGACGAACCGCACCAGCCCCGCCACGTCCGTCATGATCGGGTTGGTGTAGGGGTCCCAGGTGAACAGCACGCCGTCCTTGGCCATCTTCTGCGCGTCGTCCACCATGAGGGTGGCGCCGAGCGGCACCTGGAAGCGCGAGTGCACCGCCAGCTTGCCCGACGCCTTCGCGCCGCCGTGCGGCGCGGCCTTGAGGATCAGCTCGCCCTCGTAGCTCGTGACGACGCGCTGGCCGTCCGGCGTGGTGACGAACGTCAGCCGGTCGCCGTGCTCGACCACGCCTTCGACCTTGGTCTTGCGCGTCGTCTGCTCCGCGATGCGCGCCGCGGTGCCGCCGATGTGGAAGGTCCGCAGCGTCAGCTGCGTCCCCGGCTCGCCGATCGACTGCGCCGCCAGAATGCCGACGGCCTCGCCCAGGTCCACCATGTCCATGGTCGCGAGGTTGCGGCCGTAGCACATGCGGCACACGCCGCGCTTCGCCTCGCACGTCAGCACCGAGCGGATCTTCACCGTCTCGATGCCGGCGTCCTCGATGGCCTGTGACGTCTCTTCGGTGATCAGCTTGCCCGCCTCGACCAACACGCGGGGACGCCCGTCTTCATCCAGCTCGTGCGGA
This sequence comes from Gemmatimonadales bacterium, assembly GCA_030699545.1. Taxonomy (GTDB): domain Bacteria; phylum Gemmatimonadota; class Gemmatimonadetes; order Gemmatimonadales; family GWC2-71-9; genus 20CM-2-65-7. The sequence continues at coordinate 1,807 of JAUYMC010000240.1, forward strand.
TCCATGACCTCGTCGAGCGCCACGCAGCCGACGATGCGCTCGCGCAGCGGCTCGATGATGTCTTCGCCTTCCTTCAGCGCCGACATCTCGAGACCGAGGATCGTCCCGCAGTCTTCTTCGGTGATCGTCACATCCTGGGCGACGTCGACCAGGCGGCGCGTCAGATAGCCGGCGTCCGCCGTCTTGAGCGCGGTGTCCGCGAGACCCTTCCGCGCGCCGTGCGTCGAGATGAAGTACTCGAGCACCGACAGCCCTTCGCGGAAGTTCGACTTGATCGGGCTCTCGATGATTTCGCCGATGCCGCCGGTGAGCTTCTTCTGCGGCTTGGCCATCAGGCCGCGCATCCCGGCGAGCTGCCGGATCTGGTCGCGCGAGCCGCGGCTGCCCGAGTCGAACATCATGAACACGGGATTGAAGCCGCCCTTGGACTTCCGCATCGTCGCGACCATCGCCTCGGCGATGTCGTTGTTCGCGTGCGTCCAGGCGTCGATGACCTTGTTGTAGCGCTCGCCGAACGTGATCTGTCCGGTGGCGTAGGCGCGCTGGAACCGCTCGACGCGCGCTTCGGCGTCGTGCAACAGCGGCGCCTTTTCGCCCGGGATCTCGAGGTCGGCGACCCCGATCGAAACGCCGCCCATGGTGGCGTAGCGGAACCCGAACTCCTTCAGCTGATCGAGGAACTGCACCGTCGGGGCGAGCCCCGCGCGGCGGTAGCTCTCGAACACCAGCTCGGAGAGATCCTTCTTCCGCATCACCTTGTTCTGGAAGCCGTGCTCGCGCAGCAGCCCCTCGGGCAGGATGCTGTTGAAGATCACCCGGCCCGCGGTCGTCGCGATCCACCGACCCTCCCCGCCCGGCGGCTCGTGCCAGGCGTGCACCGGCGAGTGGAACTCGAGGCGCTTCACCGCGAGTCCCATCTCCAGCTCCGCCAGCGAGCCGACGCGCGGCGCCCCCGCGAGCCGCGCCTCGAAATCGGCCGGCTCCTTGGTGAGGAAGTGGCACCCCAGCACCATGTCCTGGCTGGGCTCGGCCACCGGCCGCCCGTCGGACGGCTTGAGGATGTTGTTCGACGAAATCATCAGCAGCCGCGATTCGAGCTGCGCCTCGAACGACAGCGGCACGTGCACGGCCATCTGGTCGCCGTCGAAGTCGGCGTTGAACGCGGCGCACACGAGCGGATGAATCCGGATCGCCTTGCCCTCGACCAGCACCGGCTCGAACGCCTGAATGCCCAGGCGGTGGAGCGTGGGCGCGCGGTTCAACAGTACGGGATGGTCCTCGATGATCTCCTCGAGGATCTCATACACTTCCGGCGATTCCTTCTCGACGATCTTCTTCGCCCGCTTCACCGTCTCGGCGATGCCCTTCTCGACGAGCTTGTGGATGATGAAGGGCTTGAACAGCTCGACCGCCATCGCCTTGGGCAGCC
>JAUYMC010000253.1 GCA_030699545.1 Gemmatimonadales bacterium
CCGGGAGACCAGAGCGTAGACCCGGCCGAGTACAGCGGCTGCCGGTGCTGGCTCGACGCGGCCGACCTGTCGAGCGGCCGCACGTACGTGAGCGACGTGGAGGAGTCGAGTCGGATGGCGGATGCGATTCGAGAGATTCGCGAGTGGCAGCTCGAGCAAGCGTTCGGAGCACTGCGGAGCAAGTCGGTTGCGGGCCTGCTCGCCGATCCTGGTGTGGCGGGTGCGGTGGGGCGGCTACTCGGGAGGCTGGGGCGGTGAGCTTCGCGGGCGCGCACGAACTCGGCGTCGGGACTCCACCGCCACCGCCCGTGGGAGCGCACACCGGCCATACAGACCCATGCCCCGACTGCTCAGCCCGCTACTCGGAGCAGCACTGGTGCCGCGAGCATGCGCCGTGGCTGCTGCCTGGCGGTGACCTCCTGGCAGACGTGGTGCGGGAGTGGAAGGAAAAGTTCGCTGGCACGAAGCAGTGGAGCGAAATACTCATTCTTCGTAATGACCTCCGCCGACAGATCGGCTACCATCCGATCATCGAACCGCTGCCATGATCGCTTGCCCCGTCATACAGGATCCGGAAGAACGAGGCCGTCCGGTGTGCCCAGAGTGCCAGAATGCGCTCGATGACGAACTGACGTGCTCCAGCCACGGCCGCTACCACTGGCACTCCTCCACGCTGACGGAGGAGCGGTGCATCTCGCACCTGATCGGAGCGGCCGGCAGTTCACGCCTGCTCTTTCTCGCGCCAGCTTGCCATGGTATGTATCCGCACGAGATGGCCGTCCACGTGGACCGCTGGCGCTGCACCACGAGTGGCTGCGCCGTCGAGGCGCCGCTCAGCGAGGAGGATGCCAGAGTCGTCGCGGCGATGCGGGAGCACGGCTGGACATCCACACGGCTCGTCCCGGAGGCCGCGTGACCACCCCTCTCCGCGTGTACCACGGGTTTTGCGGCTACCGCTGCGGCAACGCGGGCGACATGATCACCGGGCCGCTCGTCCACGCGCTCGGCGGACCCGAGGTGCAGGTCGTGGCCGAGCCAGAGAAAGCGGATCTGTTCGGTAGCGGATCGCTGCTGGACGGCACCCATCCGAACGTGGTCCCGCCCGACTCGACCGCCTTCGTCTGGGGGACCGGCATGCTGTCAGAGTGGAGCCGGTTCGGCGGCAGCGCCCGCATCCTTGCCCTTCGCGGCCCGCTCTCGTGGGTGCGGGCCGGCAGACCGGACGTGCCGCTCGGCGATCCAGGCCTCCTCGCCCCCCGGCTCTGGCCGCGCGAGCACCACAAGCGCTACAAGTTGGGGATCATTCCCCACTACGTCGACGCGCAGGACGAGCGCATCTCCACGCTGGCGCGCCGGCATCAGAACGACGTGACGGTGATCGACATCTGTGGCTCGCTGGGCGACACCATGCGGGCCATCACCTCCTGCCGGGCGGTGTTGAGTTCTTGCCTGCACGGGCTCGTCTTCGCCGCCGCCTATGGGGTGCCGAACGCGTGGATTCGACTGAGCGACAAGCTGGTCGGCGGGTCGTTCAAATTCAGGGACTTCGCGGCGTCGCTTGGGCTGCCGGATGTGATGCCGATCGAGTTCACAAGCGCTGAGACGTTGGAGGAGTTGGCCGACCAGTGCAGCGTGCCCGATGCGGCGACCGTGACGGCGATCGGGGATGCGCTCATCGTGGCGCTGAGGGCCGGGATTGCGCAGTGGACGGCCGAGCAGGAGCCGGCAGTGCCGGAGGGCGAAGCGCCGGAGGAGGAACCGTGACACCAGGGAACGTGACGCCTGGCATCCAGGCAAGCATCCGCCGGCTCGTGAAGCCGGAGCACCAGGAATTGGCGCTCAAGCTCTACCTCGCCACCGGCAACCTCTACGTTCACGAAGGCGTGCCGCTCGACCACACCAAGGTGGAGATCGTCGCGCCCGGGAGAGGCGAGGACGCGCGGCACTGTGAAGAGTGCGGGCATCCAGCGACGAGTCATGCGGACCCCTACACCATTTGTGCTCGTCTATGGTGCCGGTGCCCGCGCAATGATAGCTCGCTGAGATGCGGTTGCGGGGACGCGATCGCGCACGGCGAGCGGGGCGGCAAGTGGACGCCGCCGTGACGCCCGTCGCGCTCATCACCCCTCCGTCGCCGTTCCTCGCCGATCAAAAGGTTTTTCTCAGCCTCGGGATCCTGAAGGTAGCGGCCGTGCTGGAGGCCCGCGGCTACCCCGTCCAGGTCATCGACCTGTCGGGCGTAACCAACTTCGAGGACGCGGCGGCGGAACAGCTGGTCGACTCGGGAGCGCGTACGGTCGGCATCACCGCGACCTCGCCGCAGATGCCGGCCGTCCGGAGGATCGTCGATCGGCTGCGGGCGACAGGCCCCTATCGGGTCATCCTCGGCGGCCCCCACCCGACGCTCGTCCACGCAAGCATCCGTCGCGGGCGAGTGCGAGCCAATCCGGCATGGGCAACCCTGCTCGAGATGGCAGACGTGATCGTGGCTGGCGACGGCGAGGACGCCATCTTCGCCGCGCTCGAGCCAGATGCGCCGCCGGTCATCGACGCCGACGATCCCAAGGGGCCGTGGTTCCTGACTTCGGCTCGACTCGACGAAACGCCCTGGCCGGCCCGGCATCTGGTCGACCTCGACAGCTACCACTACACGATCGACGGCGAGCGGGCAGCCTCGATGATCGCGCAGTTGGGATGCCCGATGCCGTGCAATTTCTGCAGCGGTAGATCGTCTCCGATGCTT
>JAUYMC010000261.1 GCA_030699545.1 Gemmatimonadales bacterium
CCCAAACACACCACACCGAAGTACTCCGGCGCGCCGAACTCGCGCGCCACGCCGGCAAGAAGGGGGGCGATGAGCATGAGGCCGACGATGCTCAGCGTGGCGCCGATGAACGAACCCATCGCGGCCATGCCGAGGGCGGGACCGGCGCGCCCCTGGCGCGCCATCTGGTAGCCGTCGAGGCACGTGACGATCGACGCCGCCTCGCCGGGGATGTTGACGAGGATCGAGGTGGTCGAGCCGCCGTACATCGAGCCGTAGTAGATACCGGACAGGAAGATGATCGCCGACACCGGCGGCATGCCGAGGCTCAGCGGCAGCAGCACCGCGATGGTGCCCGCGGGGCCGATCCCGGGGAGGACACCGACGAGGGTGCCGATGCCGGCGCCGAGGAACGCGTACAGCAGGTTGAGCGGCTGCAGGCTCACCTGGAAGCCGCCGAGGACATTGCCGAGCAGGTCCATGGGCGCCGCGCCTACACGCCGAAGATGCCGCGAGGGAACTGCACCATGAGCCATTTGCCGAACACGATGTACGTCACGGCGGTGATCAGCGTGGCCGCGAGGAACGTCATCGGCCACCCGGGCGGCTCCAGCACCCGCAGGAGCACGACCATGAGGAGGAACGTGGCAACCAGATAGCCGAGCGTGTCCAACAGCAGCGCGTACACGAGGAGCGCGAACATCACGCTCACCGCACGGCGCCAGTGCTCGATGACCCACGGGCTCGGCTTGCGTGAGTACTCCGGCTCGGTGTTCCGCCACGCGTTGATGCCGTATGCGAGGCAGAGAACGACGAGCAGGACGCCGGCCCCCACCGGAAGGAACGCCGGCCCCGGACTGCTCCAGGCGCCGAGCGGCATCCGGAGCGCCGCCACGACGACGAGGACTCCCAACACGACGCCGATCACGCTGACGCGCTCATCCCACCGCTTCACGCCCGTTACCTCGCCTTTGCGTCCTCGGCCGGCAGCTCCATCAACGCGCGCGCACACACATGTTCAGCGGCGGGCCGCCGCCGATGAACCACTTGGTCTGCGCAGCCTCGAAACTCTCCTCCTGGGTGGTGCCCATGTCCAGAGCCGTCCGCATGTGCGTCCTGACGCCGACGAGGCCGAGTCGGATCGCGTTACACGCCATGAGCAGCAGCTCCTTGTCCTTCTCCGGCAGGACGCCACGTCCGCGGAACGTCCGCTGCGTGTCGAACCACTTGCCGAGGAACTCAGGCGCTTCGCGCGCGAGGACCTGCGCGTACTCCGGCACGACGTTCCGCTCGTGCCTGAAGTCGTCGAAGACGCGCTGGACGTCGGCCTCGATGTTCTGCTGATCCATGGGCATGCGAGGAAGCGTTGATCCGGATCACGTATCTTCTGACGAGCCCTTACGGGAAGTCCGTCAGCGGCTCGCGGGTCATCCCGGCGACCGAGTCCATATTGATAAATGGCCAGGTGAAGTGCTCCGGGCTCGCGGCCGTGTATGCGGCGGCAGCCTCCAGCACGGCGTCTTCGCGCAGTCGGCGACCCACGATCTGCAGGCCGACCGGCAGGCGCTCGGCGGTGAAGCCGCACGGGACGGAGGCAACCGGCAGGCCGGTGATGCTGAAGGCATAGCAGAAGCTGAAGACATCCCGGAAGCGATCGACCTTGCGGTCGCCGAGCATGGACGGCATCGGCTGATCCAGCCGGAACGCCGGCGCCCCGACCGTGGGCGTCACAATGTAGTCGTACTCCTCGAGGAAGCGACGGACACGATGCCAATACGCGGTGCGCAACCGCTCGGCTCGCGTGACCGCGCGCACATCGACCCGCAGGGCTTCCGTGATCTGGCGGCTCAACGCCGGCGTCATCACATGCCCGTGGGGCTCGACGTAGTCAGCGTACCGGGCGACCATTCCGAACGCCCGTGTGCCGGCGCGGATCTCCCGGAAGTCCGACACGTCGAAGCAATCCTCTTCCACCACGCACCCGAGCTCTTCGAGACGGCGGACAGCGGCGAGAACGAGGCGGGCGACCTCAGGGTCCACCGGAACCAGACCGTTCAGATCCGGGCTGTAGGCGACGCGACGGCCCCGAAGACTGCGGTCACCGCGCGCGGCCTGGATGTAGTCGTACCCCTGGAGCGGAATGGAGCTCGGATCGCGGTCGTCGGGCCCGGCAAGAACGGCGAGCATTCGGCCGAGATCCGCGACCGTCTTTGCCATCGGGCCGTGCACGTGCTCGACGAGTGTATCCCACCCGAAGTCGGCCGGATAGACGGGAACCCGGCCCGGAGCGGGCCGGATCCCGACGATGCCGCAAAACGCGGAGGGGATGCGAATCGATCCGCCGAGGTCGGTACCGAGCCCGATGGGCGCCATGTCGGATGCAACGGCTGCACCCGTTCCGCCGCTCGACCCACCAGCGGACCTGTTGAGGTCTCTCGGATTTCGCGTGGTGCCGAAAATCTTGTTCGTCGTGTTGATGTCGTGAGCGAACTCCGGCGTATTGGTCTTGCCGAGCAGGACGGCGCCCGCGGCCTTCAACCGCTCCACGGCCAGCGTGTCCTCATCCGGCACGTGGTGCTCGAAAATTTTCGACCCGAACGTGGTGCGCAAGCCGCGCGTATGGAGATTGTCCTTCGCCAGGAAGGGCACGCCCTCCAGAGGCCGGGCGGGCTCGCCCGACGCAAGGCGGCGATCGCAGGCCTGCGCCTCCGCGAGGGCGCTCGGATTCAGCGTGCAGACGGCGTTGACGAGGGGATTCAGCTCGTCGATGCGCCGGAGAAAGACCGTCGCCATTTCATACGCGCTGATCCGCTTCTCGGCGACGTCGCTCGCAAGCTCACCCGCGGATTTGCGCAGGATCTCATCGCTCACCGCGCCACCCCCGCTGAGCCCACGGCCGGCGGCGACCACGTGCTTGCGTCGGTCTTCAGCTTCCTCGAGGCGAATCTCCACTCCTCGTCGGCCTTCACGATGGTGTCGTCGTACACGCCCGCTCCGGCAAGCACCGGGAGCGAACCCGGCTCGCCGTTGAACGCGAGGAGGTAACAGCGCCCACGGACAGTGCCGTCGGCCTGCTTTTCGAGATGGAGGCCACTGTTCCAGTGCCGGCGATACCGGCCTGCCCGCCCCTCGACGTCCTTCCGCTTGAACTCGATGAAGGCCTGGCGGCCCTTCACCACGAAGTCTCGCGTCACGAGATTCAGCACGCCGTCATCGGTGAAACACGATGCGTAGCCTTCGGCATCGCCGGAGTCGCTGCAAAGGTTGTAGTTCGCGTAGAGGTTGTGAATCTCGGCCCAGTCGTCGGCCGACAGGCGCGCTCGCTTGCTCATTCGTGCTCGCTCCTTCCTGGGAGGCTCCGTCTAGCTCCGTACCCCTGACGGGTCAACAGTGCTGGTGGACCACCCGGCAATGCATCGTCAACGTTCGGTAGCGCCGTCTCGGTTCAGTCATGGTCCGGTGTCGCACTCAAGTGCTCGCACACCACCACATCACATTCAGCAAGCTGCTCTTACGGGCGCCGTTCGGAACGATGACTCCCCGAATGTCGCGGGCTTCCAGGGTCATGTCGACATCCGTAAGGGCGTGGACGCCGCCAAATGACACCGAGACATTCTGACCGGTCAGCACCGACACGGGATGCACTCCGGGTGCGACGCCGGTCGAAACCGGCTTAGAACGTCAGTGAGGTGCGCGCCGACGATCTGCATAACGTCACCGAATGGCCGACGCGAGAGTAGGGGCTCGACGCGCGGCTGTCAAGCGGCCCGTCTCTATGGCACTTCCGGGAATCGGGTGGGTAGGGGCGCCGGACAGCTATGCTCCGATCGAGTCGGAGTAGGGATGACGATTACCCGTCACCCCCTCCACGGATCCCAGCGAAGGGATGGCATATGCGCGCAGGGGGCAGCCACCGCTCGATGAGCCGGCGCATCCGCTCCCAGGCGATGTGCCCTGTCTGACTGCGCCGCGCAAGGGCGCGGTGCCAGCCCACCTGGAACCGGAACAGGGCGATCGCCGGGCTGTTCATGGGCACCCCGTAGTAGCGGATGTGCCCACCCACAACCTGACGCAGCCATGTACCCACTGCGGGGGTCGGATCGTGCAGACGCCGCCGGAGCTCGGCCTTCACCTCGCTCAGCTTCGCCTGCAGCCTCTTCCGGATCGTCTGCCTCACCACCGTGAACCGCCCGTTCCGCTTCTTCCCGCAGATGTGCGTGAAGCCGAGGAACTCGAACGTCTCCGGCTCCCCCCCGGCGCGCCCTCGGCGCTCGGCCGCGTATGGCCCGAGCTCCAGCAGGCGCGTCTTCTCGGGGTGCAGCTCCAGCTTGAACTTTGCGAGTCGCTCGCGCAGCTCTGTCAGGAACCGCTCAGCGTCTGCCCGGTGCTGGAACCCCACGATGAAGTCATCCGCGTACCGCACGACGATCACGTCGCCGTGGGCCTGCGTCTTCCGCCACCGCCGAGCCCAGAGGTCGAACACGTGGTGCAAGTACACGTTGGCCAGGAGTGGCGAGATACTGCCCCCCTGGGGCGTGCCTTCTTCACTCCGCGTCCGCGCCCCATCCTCCAGCACGCCGGCGTTGAGCCATTTCTGGATCAGCCGCACGACGCGCTGGTCCGCAATCCGATGCTC
>JAUYMC010000028.1 GCA_030699545.1 Gemmatimonadales bacterium
AGTTCTTTATGTCTGTTCGGTTCCACGACCAAATGGTTGCAAGAATTGAGGGGGTCAGCGCAAGGACAGCAGTCGCAAGAACAAGCTCCGGTGTCTCTTCGTCGTGCGCGATGACACCGAGAAGCAGCGCGGGGGCCCAGAGGAGAGCGATGATTGCGAGCAGCAGTGCGGGTTTCCAATCGCGTATCCTTACTATGTTGCCTCTCCGCTGAACAATGGGGACACCAGGCTCCGAAACCGGGCTACTGGCTACCATTGTTGATGACTTAGAAACTGCGGATTCAAAAACGTTGGGTTGCGCCCTGATTGTTTGTGCTGCCGGCTCTAGTGGAGGCCGTATGACGGACTCGCCAGACACATCCGGGCTCCAGACAGAGTTGCACTTAACACACCGCAGTAGGCGGCCGAAGGACCGCGTTTGGAGCTTAACTACACCACCGCATCCGTAAGCTTCCCCCTCACGTGGACACTTGAGAAGTAGACTCTGAGGTGCTGGTGGACCTCCGTAGAAACAAGAGCGGCGGCACCCGGCCGAGGCTGTCGTGGGGCCGCTCGGTGTTGTAGCTCCGCAGCCAGGCCGTCGTCTCCGCCTGGACCTCCGCGATCGAATCGAACACATGGGCGTCGAGCACTTCCTCGCGGTAAGTGCGGTTGAAGCGCTCGATGTACGCGTTTTGGTCCGGCTTGCCCGGCTGGATGAAGCGGAGGGCGATCCCGTGCGCCGCCGCCCAGACCGCGACCGCCTCCGCGACAAACTCCGGGCCGTTATCGAGCCGCAGCGCGGTCGGGACACCGTGCACGGCGATCAGCTCGTCCACGACGGCCAGCACGCGCCAGCTCGGCAGCGACGTGGCCACCTCGATGGCCAGCCCCTCGCGGTTCCCCTCGTCCAGGATGTTCAGCGTCCGAAACGGTCGACTGTCGTAGAGCCGATCGTGCATGAAATCGATCGCCCAGGTCTGGTTCAAGGTGGCGGGGGCGGCGAGCGGCTGCCGCAGCCGCGTGGGCACGCGCCGTCGCGTCCGCCGCGGGAGATTCAGTCGCAGGGCGCAGTAGACGCGATACACCCGCTTGTGATTCCAGCGATGCCCGAGCAAGCGGAGCCGATCAAAACACTTCCAGAAGCCCCAGCGACTCTTCGCCGCCACGACGCTCGTCAGCGCTTCGATCACTGCAGCGTCACGCGCCACTGCAGCGCGTGGCGGCCGGTAATACGCCGCCCGCGTCAATCGCAGGGCCTGGCAGGCGCGTCGCACCGCAAGGCGGTGCTCGTCCACCAGGATCGCGATCGCCCGCCGCTTCGCGGACGGCGTCACAGCTTTCGGCCCAGGACATCCTTGAGCGCCGCGTTCTCGAGGGCCAAGTCGGCGTACATTCGCTTGAGCTTGGCATTCTCGGCTTCCAGTTCCCGCAGCCGGCGCAGCTCGTTCACCGTCGCCCCCGCGTACTTCCCCTTCCATTTGAAGTACGTCCCGCGACTGATGCCATGCTGACGCACAATCTCGACGACCGGCACACCCCCATCACCCTGCTTCAGGATCTCGACGATCTGGGACTCGCTGAATCGGGACTTCCGCATGCCCAACTCCTCTCCGTTTGGGCACCCGAAAGTCTACTTTTCAACTGTCTACGCGGAAGGGAAGCTTACGGTTAGACAGCGGCTCGGTCATTTGATCCGGAACCAAGTCGAGAGGAAAACCAAGCCGCAGAGGCGTGCTGGATGGAGTGCTCAATTGGGAGCGATACTGGTGCCTAAAGGGGTGCGCCTAAAGCTGCGGCGCGCTGAGAAAAGACGGTCAGATCGCCCGACGGCCCGACGGTCGAGCGAATGCGGCGGCCGTCTGACCGTCGCGGCCGTCCGACCGTCCTTTGCCGCCGCCAGCTTTAGGCGCGTGTTAGGTAGCGGGCGCACTCAAAACGCTTCCTTGAGCTGATAGAGCTTCTTGCAATAGGCAACGAAGAGTTGCAGTAAAACGTAGACCTGCTCCCGAGTAATGAACTTGCCAGTTGGATGACCCGAGTCGTTGCGAAAGTTGCGAACAACGGCGAGGATCCCCGCGAAGTTAGTGTCGAGATCCTCTCGCACGACTGGATCGAGTTCCTTCGTGTGCTGATCCAAGATATTCTTGAATTTGTTGATCTTCCGAAGAATCGTGCGCTCCTGTCCAACGTTGGCGAATCTTGTCTTCCACGGAGCCCTGTTCTCGGCAGCCTCCAGAGTCAGCAAGAACGTGTGCTCTGCTGCGACTCCAAGCATTACGCTGGCTGAAAGAAGACATCCGGCTCTGAAGGCCTGCATGGCCTCCAACAGATAGACGAGCGTTACCTTATCGATCGTCGGAACTGCCTCTTGGATGACCTTTTGGTATGTCGCGGCATCGTGGAAAAGGTACGAGTTGGCACCCTTGGTCATGTCCCGACCCAAGGTGGAAAGGCGGCAAAACGGAAATTCCCGATTCGAGTCGTTGTAACCCAGCGTGAGGATGCCTTCGCGAAACAATCCCCAAAAGACCTCTAGGAATAGGTCGGCATCGCGGGCTGAGAGCTGCGCCTGAAAGTGTCTTGTTCCAGCCGGTTTGGTGCCCTCGCGGCGCGCGAACACCTCGGCTACTCCGATCCGAATGTGTTCGTACTGGCTAGGTTCGTATGGGACACTTTCACGACCAGAGAGCACATCGAGAGCAGCATCTCGGATCTCTTCGTAGGTATGGTCCATAGCCCGCTGCCTAACGGGGTGCGCTTCAGCTGCGGCGCCGAGTAGGAATGACCACAAATGGAAGACTACCTCTAAAACCGGGCGGTGTCAGCTTCAGCCGCGGGTTAGGCCGCAATCCCAATCACGTCGACGCCAGCCCCTGCAGGCGCCTGCTCAGGCTTAAGGCAAGATTTGCATAGCGGGTGGCCTCGAGAGAATCAAGCAGGAACTCGGGCGCGTGCGCCGCCTGGTTTCGTAGGCTCCGCAACTGATTGACGAGCGCAAACGTTTTATCGTCGAGTACACGACGTTGCAAGAGATCCCTCATTGTCCTGGAATCCGCTGCGCCTCTGCGCAGCGGAAGTCCCTTGCGCTCTGCCAACTGAAGGACTGCCTGTTCGACGGCAATCCATGATTCCATGATCGCCGCGCGCGGCGAGATGTCTGCAAGGCGTAGCAGCTGTTGTTCACGCTCGACTTCTTCGGGCAAGCTAATGAGGACCGAAGCCTCAGCTTGCACCTGACCGGCCTTCAATTCAGCCTCATTCAGCTGCCTTTCAAACTTGGCCTCCAGGTCCTTGTACTTCAGGCTAGAGAGGCGTCCAAATGCGCGACGGAGTTCCGCGCGAAAGAGGAAAGCCATAAACGTAATCGTCGCTGGCCATGCTAGTGCGTCGATGAGCGCAACGATATCAGCCATGAAATGAGGTCGCGATTGCGGCCTAACGGATCGCGCTTAAGCTGCGGCGCGCTGAAGAACGATTCATTCCCCAATCTACGCGCGCCGCCAGCTTCAAGCGCTTGTTAGGTGGCGGCCGACCTCAGCTGATGAGACACGACAGGCCTTTGTCGAACGCCCAGTGCCCGCTCCGCCGGTGGAACTGCCAGGTACAAGCCCCGCCGCTCAAATAGATCGTGCCTGGGTTCCGGCTACTCCCTGCCCACGCGGTGGCTATCGAGACTCGCGCGCTATCACCCTCTACCTGCGCCGGGCTCACAATCAAGTAAGTGAAGTGCCCGTGGCGCTCCGCGAGCCGATGAATCTCGTCCCACCGCAACAGAAGGAAACGCACGTCCTCCGACACCGGCAGCATCCGAGGCGAAGCCGTCGACTCCGCCATCCTGATGATGATCAGTCGCTTGCTCGGCAGAAGCCCGTAGTCGATCGCCTGCTTCTCGTCGATCGCCGCCCGACGTAGGGCAAGCGCCCGGACACTATCGCTCGCAGTCGCCGGAGCTGCGGGCGGAGTCGGCGTCAGGTCGTTCAGAGCCTCCTGTATCCCCACGACGCAGGCGGTGAAGAGGCTGAGGATGACAACCGCGAAGGCCCGCATGGACCGGACGAGAAGTGCCGCCACCTAACGGGAATTCGACAGAACTGCAAAGAGGAAACGCACTTTATCCTCACGACCGGAGCCTCTCCGGATGATCTCGCCTTAACTGAATAGCCTGGTCAGACTAGTCCTAATAATACAGCCGATCCCTTTCCGGATGGACCTCGCCCGCACCTGCCCGCGAGAGAAGTTCTCCCGCACACCGTGCCTCCACGTTATCCTTCGCTCGATGGCTAACGTCAAACTCCGCATCACCGGCATGACCTGCGGCCACTGCCAGGCCAAGGTCGAGAAGGCGTTGAAAGCGGTCAGCGGCGTTTACACGGCAGTGGTCGATCTGCCCGACGGCGAAGCCGAAGTGGATTTCGACGATGATCACGTCACCACCGACGCGCTGCTCGGCGCGGTGGCGCGCGCGGGATACGGCGCGAAGCTCGCGGGCTAGTACGCGCCCCGCATGACGTGCGTCGGCTCGACCACGCGATGCACTTCACCCAGGAATCGCTTGGCGAGCTTGTCGAGCTCGGATTCCCCCACCTGATCGGTCGCCACTTCCACATACGTGTAGTGCCCGCCCTCGGCGCGGGCGCTGATCGTGATCCGGCCCAACGCGCCGTGGTAGACGCGCCGGCGCGGTGACTCCTCCGCCGGCGTGAGCCGACCCCCGAAGAAGGCTTTCGCGGCATCCAGCACCTGGCCGGGGCTCGCGCTCGTCCGATGGAAGTACTTCACGCCGCCGCTCCCGCTTTTGCCCATGCCGGTTTGAATCGCCGTAATGTCAGACTGTTGAGCACCACCGACAGACTCGACCACGCCATCGCCGCGCTCGCGAGCACCGGCGACAGCAGCCAGCCCGTAAACGGATACAGCGCGCCCGCGGCCACCGGGATCAGCACGACGTTGTAACCGAACGCCCAGACCAGGTTCCAGCGAATCGTGCGAATCGTGCGGCGGGAGAGCTCGATCGCGGTGACGACCGCGCGCAGATCGCCCCGGATCAGCGTGACGTCCGACGCTTCCATCGCGATGTCGGTCCCCGTGCCGATCGCGATGCCGACGTCGGCCTGCGCCAGCGCGGGGGCGTCATTGATCCCGTCGCCGACCATCACGACGTGCTTGCCCTCTCGCTGCAGCTTCTTCACGAGGTCGGCTTTCTGCGACGGCAGCACTTCCGCGATGACCTCGTCGATCCCCACCTCGGCCGCCACCGCCTGGGCGCCCCGGCGCGAGTCGCCCGACACCATGACGACCGGCAGCCCGAGCCGCTGGAGCTGCGCGATCGCCGCCTTCGACGTCGGCTTGATCGGGTCGGAAATCGCGATCACCGCGTACACCGTGTTGTTGACCACGCAGATCACGGGCGAGCGGCCCTGCGCCGCCAGACGATCGGCATCGGCGCCGAGCGATCCCATCTCCAGGGAGCGCTCGCGCGCATGGCGCAGCGAGATCACCTCGATGATGCGGCGGTCCACCGTTCCCCGGACCCCGCGCCCTTCCATCGCCGCGAATTTTTCCACGGCGAGCAGCGTGACCTGCTTGTCCTTGGCCGCCTTGAGGATCGCCTGGGCCAGCGGATGCTCCGAGCGCTGCTCCACGGACGCCGCCCACTTCAGCACGTCCGCGGGGCTGATCGGAGTGCCGTCGGGCTTCTTCGCGGTGACGATGTGAGTGACCGAGGGCGCGCCCTCGGTGATCGTCCCCGTCTTGTCGAGCAACACGGTGCGCGCCTTGGCGAGCCGCTCGAGCGCCTCCCCGCTGCGCACCAGAATCCCCTGCTCCGCCGCCTTGCCGGTGGCGACGAGGATGGCGGTCGGCGTCGCGAGACCGAGGGCACAGGGACAGGCGATGATCAGCACCGTGACGAGCGCGATCGTGGCGAACAGCACCGCGGGCGCGGGCCCGAAGTCGAACCAGAGGACGAAGGCGGCGATGGCGATCGCGAGCACGATCGGGACGAAGACGCCCGCCACGCGGTCGGCCAGCTTCTGGATCGGCGCCTTGGTCGCTTGCGCGTCCTCCACCAGCTGCACGATCTGGCCGAGCGCCGTCTCCTTGCCGACGCGGGTGGCGCGGAAGGTGACGCTCCCCGTGGTGTTCAAGGATCCGCCGATGATCTCGTCGCCCGGCTTCTTGGCCACCGGCGTCGCTTCGCCGGTGAGCATCGATTCGTTGACCGCCGAGGCGCCCTCGGTCACGACCCCGTCGACGGGGAGGCGTTCGCCGGGCTTGACGATCAGCAGATCGCCCACCACGACCGCCTCGACGGCGACGTCGGTCTCCTTGCCCTCGCGCAGGACGTGCGCGGTCTTGGCGCGCAGGGTCGCGAGCCGCCGGATCGCTTCGGACGTGCGGCCCTTGGCTCGCGCCTCGAGCAGCCGGCCGAGCAGGATCAGCGCGATGATGGCGGCGACCGCTTCGTAGTAGACGTCGGCGGGGAGGCCCGCGCGCGTGAAGATCCCGGGGGCCGCCGTGGCCACCAGAGAATAGAGGAAGGCGGCGCCCGTCCCGACCGCGATCAGGGTATTCATGTCCGCCGTGCGGTGGCGGAAACCGCGCCAGGCGCCGATGTAGAACTGCCGGCCGGACCAGGCGACGACGGGGAGCGTCAGCAGCGCCAGCCCGCGCGTGATCCACTCGAGGTCGAAGAACAGCCCCCGGCTCACGAGGGCGTCGCGCAGGGCGACGGCCACCGGCATCAGCAGCCGGCCGAGCAGATCGTACTGCTTGAACGTGCCGTGCTCGCCGGTTGGTCGATCGGCCATCAGAAGCATCGCGCCCAGCATCGCGACCACCGTCACCGCGGCGGCGAGCCAGAACTTGCCCCGGAGGCTCCGCACTTCGGCCTCGCGCGCGATGCGATCGCGCTCCAGCGGATCCTCCGCCGCGATCGGTGCCGATACGGTGAAGCCGGTCGCCACGACGGCCCGCTCGAGATCGGTGGCGCTGGTGACGCCCGGGACGTAGTCCACCGTGACGGTCTCGGTCGCCTGATTGGCGGCGACGCGGACGACGCCGCGCACCGCGGCGAGCGCCTGTTCGAGCGGCGCCACGCTCGGGGCGTAATGCAGATCGGTCACGGCGATGGTGACGCTGGCCTTGCCGCTGTCGTAGCCGGCCTCGCGCACCGACCCGATGAGCTGCGCGACGTTCGTCTGGGCGTCGTCGTATTCGACGGCGGCCTTGTTGGTCGCGAAGTTGACCGCCGCCGACGTGACGCCGGGGGCGCCCGCGAGCGCCTCCTGCACCGTCGCCGCGCAGCTGGCGCACGTCATGCCTTCCACCGGCAGCAGAATGCGCGCTTTGCTCATTCGTGGAACTTGTGGGGGGAGCTGCCGGCGCGGCGCTCGCCTTCCGGCTCGACCACGAGCAGTCCCTTCAGCATGCTCATACCGCAGCGGAACGGGTATTCGCCCGGCTGCGCCGGCGTGAACTCGATCGTGGTCGTCTGAAAAGCGGGCAGCGGCTGGTCGATGCCGAGCCGCTCGAAGACGACGCGCTCGGAGCAGTCGGCGGTCTCGTCGCGGTAGAACTGCAGGCGCACCGGTTTGCCCGCCCGCACGACGATGGTGTCGGGTGTGTAGCCGCCCTTCACCGTCACGCGGACTTCCTGGACCCCCCCGCCGGCGCCGGCGGCGGCCACGACCGCCGTGCCGCGCGAGAACAGAAAATACCACAGCACCCAGACGACGGCGCCGGCGCCGAGAGCCGTGACCACGATCTGGGTGGTCGTCATGGCACGCGTTGCGGCGCGCGCGTCTCGATACGCATCGCGTAGAACGACCGCCAGACGAACACCAGCGCGACGACCAGGAACGCACTGGCCAGCATCAGACTCAAGGTGCTGCCCCGCTCGGCCGTCAGCGATACGGCCAGCTCGACCGCCAGCAGGCCGAACAGCGTCGTGAACTTGATGATCGGGTTCATCGCGACCGATGAGGTGTCCTTGAAGGGATCGCCGACGGTGTCGCCCACGACCGTGGCGTCATGCAGCGGCGTGCCTTTTTGCTTGAGCTCGGTCTCCACGATCTTTTTGGCGTTATCCCACGCGCCGCCGGCATTCGCCATGAAGATGGCCTGATACAGGCCGAACAGCGCGATCGAGATCAGGTAGCCGATGAAGAAGTACGGCTCGAAGAACGCGAAGGCGAGCGTCGCGAAGAACACCGTCAGGAAGATGTTGAACATCCCCTTCTGCGCGTATTGCGTGCAGATCGCCACGACCTTCTTGCTGTCGGACACCGACGCCCGCGTCGTCCCTTCGAGGCGGATGTTGGCCTTGATGAACTCGACCGCGCGATACGCGCCGGTCGTGACCGCCTGCGTCGAGGCGCCGGTGAACCAGTAGATCACCGCGCCGCCGGTGATCAGGCCGAGCAGGAACGGCGGATGCAGGATCGACAGATTGACGACCAGCTCGGGCTTGAGCCCGCCCGTCAGCGCCACGATGATCGAAAAGATCATCGTCGTCGCGCCGACCACCGCCGTCCCGATGAGCACGGGCTTGGCCGTCGCCTTGAAGGTATTCCCGGCGCCGTCGTTCTCTTCGAGGTTCTCCTTGGCGCGCGCGAAATTGGGGACGAAGCCGAAGTCCTTCTGCACCTCGGCGCTCACGTTGGGCACCTGCTCGATCAGCGACAGCTCGTATACCGACTGCGCGTTGTCGGTGACCGGCCCGTAGGAGTCGACGGCGATCGTCACCGGTCCCATGCCGAGG
This sequence comes from Gemmatimonadales bacterium, assembly GCA_030699545.1. GTDB lineage: Bacteria > Gemmatimonadota > Gemmatimonadetes > Gemmatimonadales > GWC2-71-9 > 20CM-2-65-7. The sequence continues at coordinate 8,744 of JAUYMC010000028.1, forward strand.
AAGCCGAACGCCACGAGGCCGAACGCGAACACCGCGGGCGCGAGCATGAGCGCGCCCAGGCCCGTCGTGCTGACGCCCCAGGCGATGGCCATCAGCGCCATCATCGCCATGCCGAGCCAGAAGGCGCTGAAGTTCCCCGCCACGAAGCCGGACAGGATGTTGAGCGAGGCCCCGCCCTCGCGCGACGACGTGACGACCTCGCGCACGTGCCGCGAGCCGACGGAGGTGAACACCTTCACGAACTCGGGGATGATCGCGCCCGCGAGCGTCCCGCAGGTGATCACGAGCGACAGCTTCCACCAGAGGGAGGGGTCGCCCCCCACGTCGGGAATCAGCAGCCGGGAGGAGACGAACGTCATAGCCACCGACACGATCGACGTCAGCCAGACGAGCGTCGTGAGCGGCGCCTCGAAGTTCATGCGGTCGGCGGCGGCGTATCTCGCCTTCACGACCGCGGCGTTGAGGTAGTACGACAGCCCCGACGCGATGATCATCATCACGCGCATCGCGAAGATCCACACCAGCAGCTGCACCTGCACGAGCGGGTCGTGGACGGCGAGCAGGATGAACGTGATGAGCGCGACGCCGGTCACGCCGTACGTCTCAAACCCGTCCGCGCTCGGTCCCACCGAGTCCCCGGCGTTGTCGCCGGTGCAGTCGGCGATGACGCCGGGATTGCGCGCGTCGTCTTCCTTGATCTTGAAGACGATCTTCATCAGATCGGCGCCGATGTCGGCGATCTTGGTGAAGATGCCGCCCGCCACGCGCAGCGCCGCGGCGCCGAGCGATTCCCCGATGGCGAAGCCGATGAAGCACGGACCGGCGTAGTCGCCGGGGATGAACAGCAGAATCAGCAGCATGAGCAGCAGCTCGACGCTGATCAGCAGCATCCCGATGCTCATGCCGGCCTTGAGCGGAATCGCGTGGCAGGGATACGGCTTCCCCGTCAGGCTCGCGAACGCGGTGCGCGAGTTGGCGAACGTGTTCACGCGGATGCCGAACCAGGCGACGGCGTAGCTGCCGGCGATGCCGACGAGGCTGAACAGCAGGATCACGAGCACCTTGATCGCCGGGAAGCCGCGCACCAGGGCGCCGCTCGCGTCCACGGTGTGCGCGAGCGTGCCGAAGTAGACCGCCACGATCGCGCCGATGAACACCCAGAGCATCAGCAGGAACCGTCCCTGCGTCAGCAGGTAGGTCTTGCACGTCTCATAGATCAGCTCGGAGATCTCGCGCATGGCGCGATGCACGGGGAGGTTGCGCAGCTGTGTGTACGTCGCGAGGCCGAACAGCAGCCCCAGCACGCAGATGACGAGACCGCCGAGCAGCAGCGGCCGGCCGCCCAGGCCGCCGAGGAAGGTGACTTGATCGAGATCGGGCAGGACGAGGCTGGCTTCGCCTCCCCCGGTCTGGGGATGCTGGAGGATCATCGCGGGGAATCTCCGTGAGGTGACGGCTTACTTGTCGGCGTACTCGTAGTACTCGATGCCCAGATGCGTGATCTGCTCTTCCCCCATCATCCAGCGCAGCGTGTTCTTGAGCTTCGTCTGCTGAATGAAGAGGTCGTGCTCGGCATAGAGGCCCGGCGCCGTCTGCGGGCTCTTGAAATAGAACGACAGCCATTCCTGAATGCCCGAGAGGCCGGCGCGCGCGGCAAGATCGAAGAACAGCGCGAGATCGAGCACGAGGGGCGCCGCGAGGATCGAATCGCGGCACAGGAAATCCACCTTGATCTGCATCGGGTAGCCGAGCCACCCGAAGATGTCGATGTTGTCCCACCCCTCTTTATTGTCCCCGCGGGGCGGATAGTAATTGATCCGGACCTTGTGATAGACCTTGCCGTACAGCTCGGGATACAGCTCGGGCTGGAGGATGTGCTCGAGCAGGCCGAGCTTCGACTCCTCCTTCGTCTTGAACGATTCGGGATCGTCGAGGACTTCGCCGTCGCGGTTGCCGAGGATGTTGGTGGAATACCAGCCGGCGAGGCCGAGCATGCGCGCTTTGAAGGCGGGGGCGAGCACGCTCTTCATCATCGTCTGACCCGTCTTGAAGTCCTTGCCGCCGATGGGCACGCGCCGCTCTTCGGCGAGCCGCTCGATCGCGGGGAGGTCCACCGTGAGATTCGGCGCGCCGTTGGCGAAGGGGACGTTCTCCATCAGCGCGGCGTAGGCGTATACCATCGAGGGCGCGATCGACTGATCGTTCTGCTCCATCGCCTTCTCGAACGCCGCCAGCGTCTGATGCGCGGGTCCGGGCGTCAGAAACACTTCGGTGGAGGCGCACCACACGATCACGATCCGGTCCAGCTCCGCGCTCTTCTTGAACGTCCGGATGTCGGCGCGCAGCTGCTCGGCGAGGTCGCGCTTGTTCTTGCCTTCCTTGACGTTCGTCCCCTGCAGCCGCTTGACATAGTACTGGTCGAAGACGGCGGGCAGCGGCCTGATGCTCTGCAGGAAATCCTTGATCGGCTCGAGATGCTCGTGCCGGTCGAGCACGCCGGCCTTCAGGGCGGCGGTGTAGGCGTCGTCGGGAATCGGGTCCCAGGCGGCGAACACGAGGTCTTTCAGGGCCGCCACGGGGACGAAGTCCTTGATCTTGGGCGCGCGGCGATCGGTGCGCTTGCCCAGCCGGATCGTCGCCATCTGGCTGAGCGAGCCGATCGGGAGGGCGCGGCCGCGCCGCACGTTTTCGACGCCGGCAATGAAGGTCGTGGACACGGCGCCGAGGCCGACCAGCATGACCCCCAGCGTGCCGGTGGCGGGCGCGATGTCGCGCGCGGGAGAAGCCAAAATCACAGTCCTTTGCGGCGGGCCGCCGCGACACCGGGGAGGGTTTCCCGCTTCACGACCGGCCGCATCGGGCTCCCGCCCCGTCCCCCCGTGATGCGGGCGACGTGGATGATGCGCTGCACGACCGTAATGGCGGCCGCCAGCGCGAGAATGACGACGATCCAGAACAGCAGCGCCCCATTGCGCCCCGGCCCGAACAGCAGCGCGGGCAGCCCGAGCAGCAGGATGCGCTCGGCGCGGGCGGCGATGCCCACCGTGCACTCGAGCCCCAGCCCTTCGGCCCGGGCGCGCGCGTAGGAGACGAGGAGCGAGGCGACGAGGGCGCCGATGGCGACGCCCGCCGCGAGGAGCTGCGTATCGGCGGGGACGCCGCCGCGCAGGAAATAGAAGGCGAGCCCCGCGAACACCGCCGCTTCCCCGACGCGGTCGAGCGTGGAATCGTAAAACGCCCCGAACGTCGTCGACAGGCTGCCCAGGCGCGCCACCTGGCCGTCCAGGATGTCGAACAGGCCGCTGACGAGCAGCAGCAACCCGGCCGCGCGGACTGCGCCGACGCCGAACGCCACGCCGGAGGCGACGACCACCAGGGTGCCGATTGTCGTGATGACGTTGGGATGGATGCCGACGCGAATGACGGCGCGGGCGAGCGGCGCGAGCAGCCGCACGGAGCCGTCCTTCACGCGTTGGGGGATGACGTTCATGGCCGGGGGGAAACTAACAGGCTACGCCAGTGGCGGTAGGTCCGAAACGCCTAGTGGAGCAAGCGATTAGCGGGATGCAGCGCGGGGCGTCCTGCGCGCGACCGCGCTGACGGCGGCGATCAGGGACGCCGCGAGCAGAGCGGGATAGAGGAACAAGAGGTCCACGCGAATATTACATTCGCCGCTACAGAGCCAACGGCGGTACAGCGCAGACTCGTAGACTGCGTACAGCAGCCATGCGCCCCCGGCCACCGCGGCACCTTTGCGCCCTGACCATCGGTAGAGCGCTCCGAACCCGAGCGCGGGAATGAGCGCCAGCCACGGTTGGGGGATGAACAGGCTTCCGAGAGATGCGAGTATGGCCATCAGCCCACGCTCGCCGGAGACGCCGAACGGCGTTTCATCATCGACGGTGCGAGATTCAGGGGAACTGCCGCGTGCGGGGTGGCGAACGGGGTGCGCCGCTTCACAGAAAGCTGCGGCGCTGGAGAAAGACTCATTCCACAATCTACGCGCGCCGCACGCCACGGAAGGAGAGACACTTCCTCGCTACTCGGCGGTTGTAGGATCAATGATCGTTGTAACCCGCGCGACACTGTTAGCAGGAAATCCACCCTCCTCAGCGTGGCGACGCACCATCTCCTCGTTCGGAGCGTTGTACACGCAATAGATCTTGTCGCCAGTGACGTAGCTCTGGACCCATTGGATCTGCGGTCCCAGGCTACTCAGCACGCTACAAGACTTTTGAGAAATTGCTTTGAGCTCAGCAGGTGAAAGCTTACCCGCCCCCGGAATCTCGCGTTCGATCACGAACTTTGGCATACACCAGTCCTTTCCACACCGTATCTAGGAAGTTTCGAGGATCGGGGGATTCTACGTCACGTTGTTCGTCCTGTCTAACGGGGTGCGCCCAAGCTGCGGCGCGCTGAGAAAAGACGGTCAGATCGCCGGACGGCCCGACGGTCGAGCGAATGCAGCGGCCGTCTGACCGTTGCGGCCGTCGGGTAAGCTCCCCCGTCACGGAGACACCTGAAGGTGGTACTCCGGGGCGCTGGTTGCCCTCGGCAAAAACGTGAGCGGCGGCACCCGGACGTTGAATCGGAATAGCCCCTCGCGCAATGCGGTGGTGACGGACTGCGTGCTGGTCTCACGAATGCTCGACGCTCCAGTGTCTCGGAGCGCGTATGGCAGACGCGGCGCCGGCGGCGCGGGGCATCTACAACCCCCGGCGCCCCCAGGCGTCGCCGTTGTTCCGGTTGGTGTCGGATCACCTGCACCTCCTGCAGACAGTGTACGACGAGCGCTTCGCGCGTGAGTACGGCCCGTGACGTTCCGAGGAGGCGGAAGCGCTCAGCAACACGCGTGGCCGCCCTGCAGCTGGCGTGCCACTGCTCGAGCCGTTCGGCGGGATCGAATCGCTCAGGGACTGTCGGAGACTCAGTTCGTTGAATACTCGGGCCGATTCCGCGGCCTGGCCACGGTGGTACTCCTCGTGGTACTCCGCCGGCGAGGGATAACCCAGCGGTTCCATCAGGCGCTGACCGGTGTACGATGCCACCGACTCGAGCGTGGCGTACTCGACCCTCTCACGGCCGTTCCGTGGGCCGAGATTGAAATAGTCGTATGGTTGCGCCAGCAAGTCGCGCGCGGAAACTACGGCGTCCTGCCGTAGAACCGCACTGTTCCCTTCACCCAGTCCACCTCGAGCGCGGCGAAGCGTTCCCATAGGTTCTGGCCGAGCAGACCGCCGTCGGGGATACCTATGGCTTCGAGAATCGGCAGCGACGCGACGTTCACGCGCCATGAATCGAGTCGACCGGATCCGAGGCTGACGGTCGGGATGATTGCCGCCCAAGTGTCGACCGGTTTGCCATCGAGCCCGCGGAAGCTGTCCCGTCCCGGCACTTCCTCCAAACCAAGCACTCTAGCGGCCGATTCGGACAGCAGCGTGCTTCGGGCGCCCGTGTCCAGAATCAGGGGAATGGAGTGGTCACCCGTGCGCGCGGACATCAGTACGAGGCCCCCGACGCGCGAGAACGGCACTTCCAGATCCGGTCCGGCTTCTGCCGCTGTCACCAGCGCCAGCTCACCGCCCACCGCTCCCGTTCGAATGCGCGTGATCGGTGCGGCACCCAGCAGATCCGTCCCCACGATCCCGACCAGGGTGAGTCCCGCGATCCGTGGCAGGGAATCCACGACGTTGACGCGAACGTCGGCGAAGGAGAGGTCGCCGATCGTCAGAGCGGGAAGCCGCGCCGCCAGAACCTCGGAAATGTCGCCACCGAGCGCGCCCATGGAGCCGCGCCGCATGCGCTGGCCCTCCGGGCCTTGCTCAACGGCGACGAGCGCCGACGCGTCGACTCCGGGCGGCAGCATCTCGCGCGTGATCAGCGTCCTGCTCGCTCCCAGGTCGACGATCACATCACCCTTTCCAGCTCCCGGCACCTCGAGCGTCGCCAGGAAGTACGGCCCTCCGAGGCGGAGCTCGGCTGCACCGGTCACCGAGCCTGCGGCGACCTCACGGATCTCGGTCGTGATCGAGACATCCGCGGGCTGCAGCGGCACCATTCCGCGGAACATGTCCGTCGGCGGAGCGATGGTGTCGCGTGCGACGCTGCCGTCGGGCGCGATGATGAAAACCGCGCCACTGCCCACTCCCGGCGTGACGCTCACCCTTATTCGGTAGCGCACCGCCGCGGCCGCCTCGATCCGCGGCAGCGCACGCGGGGCCACTCCCTGCTTCTGCACCGTCACCACGAGGGCCCCGGCCTCGCAGCGCGCGGCAAAGGCGACCGGCCCCTGCGACAGCTGGACGACCTCGCCGGACTGGCCAGCGGACCATGGAAGAATGAGACTGAGCACATTCTCACTCTGGATGAACACTCGCGCGTCTCCGTCGCGAACCGAAACGCGGCGGATCTCGAACTCGCCGTTGGTGCGGCCGAGCACATGAACGCGACAGTCGTGTTGTTGCGGCTGCCACGGCACGACCGCCGATGAAAAGACGAAGGCCGTCAACGTGCGGGCAAACATCGTCCACCTCCGGGTAAGGGATGTCCACCGCGCGGCACTGACCCTTCGACCCTGCGAAGACGCGGGGGGGTGCCCGTCAGGTCGTTGTTCGCCGCGAACTACCGTCCGGTGATGAGTCGCTGGTGCGGACCGATTCGGGACCGGCCAACGTCCAGCTCGCCTCGCGATCTGAATGACCGTTTACCCTTGTGAGGGTCGGCCCCAGCAGAATGGCGCTCACAGCGGATGCATCCTACGCTCACGCGCGCCACCCCGGGCTCGCTACTTGACGGCAACCAGCTCAGCGGCGAGCGATGTTACCAGCAGATCGACGACTCCGGGAAACGCATCGCCCAGCAGGTCACGGTGAAGGCTTACCGCGAACAATGCTTGTGCGGCGCCCCCGAAAACGTGTGGATCCACGTTCCGCAGCCAGCCGGCGTTCCGCCACTCGGCCACCAGCGTGTCGAAGAACTCGTCGTCCGCATTCTGAAGTCGCTGCGCGTCCGGACCCAGGTCGCGGAAGAGCGCCATCGCCTCCTCCGGATCGACGACGATCCAGAGAAGCGGATGGTCCATCATGCGCGTCAACAGCGCTCGAAAGAAGAATTCAAGGCGCTGCCGGGGCTCGTCGAACGCACGATCCAACTCCTCACGTAACTGCGTCCTCATCTCGCGTTCCACTATCTCGAGCACCGTGGCGAAGATCTCTGCCTTGGAGCGGAAGAAGAGATAGACCGTTCCCTTTGCGATCCCCGCCTCGTCGGCGATACTCTCGATGTTGGCCTTGCGGTAACCGCTGCGCGAGAACTCTGCTCGCGCCGCCTTGACCACATTCTCCCGCGCGCGGCGACGCTCTTGGTCTGTAAAGGCCTTTGGCATTGGGTTCCGTGGTCCGGCAAACAGATCGAACGCAGGTCGGATCAGGAAGGTGTGACTGCCTGGCGAACTCACGCTGCCAAGGTCGGGCGCCCCCTTCCGGCGATCCGGCTCCCCACCCACACAGCTCCGCCCGCGCTCACCGCGAGCAGCCATTGATACAGGGCAGAATGAACGCTGTCCAGATCGAGCACTGCCGTCACGACGCCCAGAACTACAAAAACGGCGCCGAGCGCCACGGCGGCGGCGACACCGCCAATCCACCTCGCGACGTACCCCCCCACTCCCATGTAAAGAAGGGCGTATGCGAAATCCAACGTTTCGAGCGCTTGCCCCTGATCCGCATTCCCGAGCGCCGGCCACAGGTTGCGCAGGATTGCGGTAGTGATCATGGAGAGCACGGCGGTCACCACAAAACCGGACAACAATCCCGCGGCCACGAGGCCGATCCGTTTCATTGCGTGTCTCCACGCTGGATGAGCACCCGCTCCAGGAAATCCACTCTGGGCCGGGCGAACATGCCGGCCACCCCGCCGCTACCGCCCCCCGCCGCAGACAGACTCAACAGTTCTCCGAACATCGTGGCCTCCGGCCAAGCAGTGACTATATTGTCATTGTGGTCATACTAACCGTAGGTGGCCCGGGGGCGCAAGGCGCAACACATCTATCGCGTGCGTGGCTGCACTCGCCGGGCGTCAGGGTTTCAACCGGCAAAACCCTGAGGGACGTCGTGCCGCCGGGGCGCGGAGGCCGGCCACTCCAGCCAATCGAGGAAATTGTCGGCCACCTCGCGGACCGCGGGACGCCTCTCGCCGTACGTGGCGGCGAAGCGATCTTCTCACGGGCCGTGAAACGTGAGACCGGCTGGTGTGGGGTAGCAGAAACCGTTTCAATGAAAGTATCGTGATGCCGCCGCGGGGAGGCCGTATGCCCGTCGTCACTGTCCCACCCACATTCCAGGTCGTCATTCCGCGGCACATCCGCGAAGCCTCGACGCTCGAGCCCGGTCAGAAGGTCCAGGCGTTCGAGTACGAGGGCCACGTGGACGTCCTGGTGGTCGACGACCTGGACTTCGACAAATGAGGCCGGGGGAGCCGGTGGTCGCGGCTCGCGACCTGGTGTTCACCTACCCGTCGAGCCGGGAGCCGGTGGTGCGCGGCGTCTCCTTCGAGGTCGGCCGCGGCGAGATCTTCGGCTTCCTCGGCCCCAGCGGCGCAGGCAAGAGCACCATCCAGAGAGTTCTGATCGGCCTGTTGCGGGGATTCGCGGGCTCGGTGCGCGTCCTCGGACGCCCCGTGCAGGACGAAGGCCCGAAGCTCTACGAGCGCATCGGCGTCGGCTTCGAGCTGCCCAACCACTTCGTGAAGCTGACCGCCGAGGAAAACCTGCGCTTCTTCTCGTCGTTCTACCGCGGGCCCACCCGTGCCCCCGCCGAGCTGCTGGCGATGGTCGGCCTTGGCGACGACGGCGGCAAGCGGGTCGACCGCTTCTCGAAAGGCATGAAGATGCGGCTCAACTTCGTGCGGGCGCTCCTCCACGACCCCGAGATCCTCTTCCTCGACGAGCCGACGGCGGGGCTCGACCCGGCGAACGCCCGCGTACTCAAGGACATTGTTCTGGAACAGAAGCGGGCCGGGAAGACGATCTTCCTGACCACCCATTCCATGCACGATGCGGAGGAGCTGTGCGACCGCGTGGCTTTCCTGGTCGACGGCGCCATCGCGCGCACCGGGGTGCCCCGGGAACTGCGCGCGGAGGGGGCCTCGCGGCGGGTGACCGTGGAGTTTCGTCGTGCGGGGCCGGCGCAGAGTGCCGAGTTCCCCCTCGACGGCCTGGGCGACGATGCCGCATTCCTGGATCTCTTGCGGCAGACGGAGGTGATGTCGATCCACTCCCACGAGCCGAGCCTGGAGGACGTCTTCTTCCGGGTTGCGGGGCGGCGGCTGCATTGAGGCCGGGATTACGCTTCCTCACCCTCGCCGTCGCCTGGGACCTGAAGCTCCAGTTGCGCTACCACGTGGTCACCGTCACCGTACTGGTGACGGCGG
>JAUYMC010000289.1 GCA_030699545.1 Gemmatimonadales bacterium
GCGAGAATGGGGAAGTCGGGGCGGATGCGGGCGGTGTCGAGCATCAGAAATCTCCCGCCGACTCGGTGCTTACGGGCTCCGCGCGGTTCTGGAGCGCCGCATGGAGCGCATGCCACGCGAGGTTCGCGCATTTGATCCGGCTGGGAAACGCGCGCACGCCCGCGAACGCCGCGAGCTTGCCCGGGGCCGGCGCGCCACCCGCCAGCATGTCGCGAAACGAGCGGAACAGCTCCTCCGCGTCGGCCACCGGCTTCCCCTTCACGGCCCCCGTCATCAGCGAGGCCGATGCCTTGGAGATGGCGCACCCGGCGCCCTGCGGCATCTGGAACCCGATGTCGGCGATGGCGTCGCCCTCGACCTGCACGTACAGCTGAATCCGGTCACCGCACAGCGGGTTGTGGCCTTCGGCCGTCCGGTTCGCCGATACGACCCGCCGAAAGTTGCGCGGGTTGCGGTTGTGATCGAGGATCGTCTGCTGGTAGAGCTCACCGAGATCGGGGGACGTCATGATTCCGCCAGCCGGTCGCGCACGATCTGGTCGAGCCGCGCCCGCAGCGGCGCGATCTGCATGCGGCCGAGAATCTCGGCGCCGAATCCGTACGTCAGCAACCGGCGCGCCTGCGCTTCGGCCAGGCCGCGGCTCTGGAGGTAGAACAGCGCGCGCGGATCGAGCGGCCCGACCGTCGAGCCGTGCGTGCACTTCACGTCGTCGGCGTAGATCTCGAGCTGCGGCTGGCTGTCGGCGTGCGCGTCGGTCGAGAGCAACAGGTTGTTGTTCGTCTGCTTCGAGTCCGTCTTCTGGGCGCCCGGGCGCACGATGATCCGGCCGGTGAACACGCCGCGCGACCGCCCATCGAGCACACCGTTGAAGTACTCATGGCTCTCGCAGTGCGGGGCCGCGTGATCGATCGTCGTGTGATGGTCGGTGTGCTGCGCGCCGCTGAGCAGATAGAGGCCGTTGAGAATCAGCGCGCCGCCCGATCCCGCGAGCACGCCGCCGATGTCGTGCCGGGCGAGCACCGCGCCGAACGCGACGGTGTGGACGTTCACGGTGCTGTCGCGCCCCTGGTGCGTCGCGGTCGCGGCGACGTGATAGGCGTCCGGCGCCTCCCGCTGCACCCGGTAACATTCGGCGCGCCCGCCGTCGGCCACCGCAACCTCGGTGATGGCGTTCGTCCAGTACGTGCCGGCCTCGCCCGGGACGGCCGCGTACGTCTCGACCAGCGTCACCCGCGCGCCGCGGTCCACGATGATCAGCGAGCGGGGATGCGTGACGATGCGCTTCCCGCCTGCGGCCGTGAGAAAGAGGACCTGAACGGGCTCATCCACCGTGACGTTCGACGGAACGTGCACGAACGCGCCGTCCTGGACGAACGCGGTGTTCAGCGCGGCAAAAGGGCGGTCCGCGAACTCGACGTACGTGCCGAGATGCCGCCGCGTCAGCTCCGGATCGGAACGCACCGCCGCGGCCAAATTCGTGATCTGCACGCCGACCGGCAGACCGCCGACCCGTGACAGCGACGGCGCAAAGTGGCCGTTGAGAAAGACGAGCCGGTGAGCGGCAGTGTCGCCGAGCAGCGACGCATCGATCGCGGCGCGAGACGGGTAGCGGGCGTCGCGTACCGGCTGCGCGAGCTCAAACCGCGACTCGATGAGCGAGGCGACGCTCGTGAATCGCCACGTTTCCTGCTTGGTCGTCGGGAATCCCAGCGTGGAGAAGCGGCCGATGCCCTCCTGCCGCAGATCCTTCAGCCATTCCGGTGCTTTTGCCGCACCATTGCCCGCGAACGCTCCGTGCGCGGCAACGTACTCAGCTACGCCCACCATCACGACACCATGGCGCCATCACGCAGCCAGTCGTAGCCCTTGGCCTCCAATTCATGGGCCAACTCGGGGCCGCCCGACCTCACGATCCGGCCATCGGCCAGGACGTGCACGACGTCCGGGGTCAGGTAGTTCAGCAGGCGCTGGTAGTGCGTAACGATGAGGAAGGCGCGCTCCGGGCCGCGCAGCCGGTTCACCGCCTCGGCGACGGTCCGGAGGGCGTCGATGTCGAGCCCCGAGTCGGTCTCGTCCAGGATCGCGAGGCGCGGCTCGAGCACGGCGAGCTGGAGGATCTCGTTGCGCTTCTTCTCGCCGCCTGAGAAACCCTCGTTGACGGGACGGTTCATCAGGGAGTCGTCCCAGCCGATGGACGTGAGCTTGCTCTCGAGGACCTGGAGGAAATCGAGCGGGTCGAGCTCCTCCTGTCCGCGATGCTTGCGAATGGCGTTCACCGCCGAACGGAGGAAGTAGGAGTTCGTGATGCCGCGCACCTCGACGGGGTACTGGAACGCGAGAAAGACACCCGCGCGCGCGCGCGCTTCGGGGGCGAGGTCGAGCAGGTCCTTGCCGTCGTAGGTCGCGCTCCCGCCGAGCACAGTGTACGCGGGGTGGCCGGCGAGCACCTGGGCGAGCGTGCTCTTGCCCGAGCCGTTCGGTCCCATGATCGCGTGCACCTCGCCGGCGCGAATCGTCAGGTCGATGCCCTTGAGGATCTCGTTCCCGGCCACGGCAACCCGCAGGCCTTTGACCTCGAGCATCACCTGTCCCGCTTCCCGCTTCCCGCGTCCCGGCATTATCCGACGCTCCCTTCGAGGCTGATCCCGAGCAGGCGCGTCGCTTCGACCGCAAACTCCATCGGCAGCTCCTTGAAGACTTCCTTGCAGAAGCCGTTGACGATCATCGACACGGCGTCTTCGGCCGAGAGGCCGCGCTGGCGCAGATAAAAGATCTGGTCTTCGCCGATCTTGGACGTGGACGCTTCGTGCTCCATGATCGCGGTGCTGTTGCGGACGTCGATGTAGGGGAACGTGTGCGCGCCACATTCCTGGCCGATGAGCATCGAGTCGCATTGCGAATAGTTCCGCGCCCCATCGGCGCCCTTCATGATCTTCACGAGCCCGCGATACGTGTTCTGCCCGTGGCCGGCCGAAATACCCTTCGAGACGATCGTCGAGCGCGTGTTCTTGCCGAGGTGGATCATCTTCGTGCCGGTGTCGGCCTGCTGCCGGCGGCTGGTCACCGCGACGGAGTAGAACTC
>JAUYMC010000297.1 GCA_030699545.1 Gemmatimonadales bacterium
TCGGCGGTTTGAGGCGGAGCTTCGTTACCGTTCCAGGCGGGACCAGGTCGCCGCGCCGGCGAAACGCTCCAGGTTCTTGATCACCTGGCCGACGATGTTGTTGGGGGTGGACGCGCCGGCCGTGAGACCGACCACGACCCGCCCCGATGACGGCAGCCAGCCTCGCGTGACTTGCTCGGTCCCGATCGTCGTGGACGGCGCCCCGACCGGCCGGTGCCGCACCTCATCCCCCGACACCGTGCACTCCGGATCCGCGATGTGATAGGTGCGGACCCGCTCGGCGCAGATGCGCGCGAGGTTGCAGGTGTTGCTGCTGTTGTACCCGCCGACGACCAGCATCAGATCGAGCGGCTGCTCATCGAGGAGTGCGATCACGGCGTCCTGCCGCTCCTGCGTGGCGCTGCAGATCGTGTCGAACGCGCGGAAGTGCTGGGGCAGCGCCTCGACACCGTAGCGCTCCGTCATGGCTTCCCGGAACATCTCGCCGATCTCCAGCGACTCCGTCATCAACATCGTCGTCTGGTTCGCGCAACCGACGCGCTCCAAGTCGCGATCCGGGTCGAAGCCGGGGGAGCAGGCGGCGCCGAAGCGCTCGAGGAAGGCCGCCCGATCGCCGCCGTGGCGCACGTAATCGCAGACGGCACCGGCTTCTTCGCGGTCGAGCACGACCACGTAGCGTCCCTGCGGGTACTTCAGCGCCTGTGACGCCGTCGCGCGCGTTTCCTCGTGCTTCACCTTCCCGTGAATCACCGACGTGAAGCCGTCCTGCGCGTAGCGCACGACGTTCTTCCACACGTTCAGCACCGAGCCGCACGTGGTGTCCACGAGCGTGCATCCCTGGCTCGAGAACTGCGCCATGTCGCCGACGGTGACGCCGAAGGCGGGGAGGATGACGACGTCTTCGGGGCCGAGCAGGTCTCCGCGCTCGCCGGCATCGCTCAGGAACCGGATCCCCGCCTCGCGCAGGCGATCGTTCACGTGAGGGTTGTGGATGATCTCGCCGGTGAGGAACACGTTGCGCCCGGGGAAGCGCCGGCGCGCCTGATAGGCGTAGTCGACCGCGCGATCCACGCCGTAGCAGAAGCCGAACTCGCGGGCGAGATGGACGAGGAGCCGGCCCGACTCAAACCGGTAATCGTTGCCGCGCACGCGATCGACGATCGCGCTGTCGTACGCCGCGGCGAGCTCGCCGGCGACGGCCTCTTTCATGTCGAGGCCCTTACGGAAAATCAGGGGCTGCGTCGACACGACCGTCACTACCTGGGTCGCTCGCCGGGGCGCGGCGTGAACGCGTCGAACGCGCGCAGCTCGGGGAGGGACGCCCGCGACAGCGAGTCGTCGATTTCGGAAAGGAACGCTTCCTCGCGGATGGTGTCGCTGACCGCCCTGATCTCCGGATTGACGGGGCGATCGGAAAGCGGCGGTTTCGCGAGCCGGGCGGTGGTGGCCGGAATCTCGGTGAACGAATGCCGCAGATCCATCCGCTGCCCGACACCGACGCCGACGATCAGGCCCGCGACCGCCGCGACGGTGATCCACCGCGCGGGCAGCGAAGAGCCGGCGGACATGGGCCGGGAGAACTTCGGGAACGCGATGACCCGGGCCGGCCGCTCGGCCGCTTCGAGTCGCCGGAGGATCTGCGCCTGCTGTGCGGCGAGCCGCTCGGCCGGAAACGCGTCGCCGGCCTCCGCGAACGCGTCGGCCCGCAGACCGTCGGCCCACGCGCCGAACGAAGCGAACCGCGTGCGGCAGTCCGCGCACGATTGCAGGTGTGTGTGCGACGCCTGCACGCCGGTCAGGGACTGTTCAGTCCAGACCTGCGCCAGCCCGGTGTCGTCGAGATGCCCGTTCAACCGAAGCTTATTTAGGATGGACACGGCGTTTCTCCACGTACGCTGCGGTCCCCGCGCTGTCCCCGAGCAGCGTTCTCAGCCTGCGAATAGCGCGAAACAGGTGCACGCGGACCGTGGACTCGTTCAGGCCGGTGAGCGCACCGACCTCGCGCGATGTGCAGCCTTCGTAGTGACTCAGCATAAAAATCGAGCGCTGCCGTTCCGGGAGTCTGGCGAGCGCCTTCGACAGTGCGCGCCGCCGTTGGCCGGCGACCAGCAGATCTTCCGGCGAAGGCCCGTGGCCCGCGGCGCGCTCCAGGAAGTCGCGCTCGCCGCCGGGGCCTTCCGGCATCGGCGCGATCCACCGCTGCCGCCGCTTGCGCGCCTTGATCCGATCCAGGCACCCGTTAATCAGGATGCGCGTGAACCAGACCTCGAACGGGAACTCTTCACGAAAGGACGAGAGATGCGAGTAGGCCTTCATGAAGGCGTCCTGCACCGCTTCATCCGCCTCGGCCGCCTCGCGCATGTAGTGAAACGCGATTCGCGAGGCGCGCCGCTGATGCCTGCTGACGAACTCGGCGTACCGCTCGCGGGCCTCGGCGTGCCGGCCCTCGGCCTGCATCGCCTTTACGGCCGAGGCCGCGGCGCCGTCCGCTTCGCGGCCGGGCATTCCGGCCGCTTGAGCTCCTGTCATGAATTACGCCTCGAAGGCCGGAACGTTTACTGCGCTAAGACAGCTAAGGCTCGCCGACACAAGACTGGCTTCATTTGTCACGACTTCGGCCTTGGAAGAGGTCTAGGTGGCTGCGGGCCGTCCCTGACTTCATTATAGGGGGGGCGGGTAGAATGACGGTATGTCGGCCGAAATCGCCGGGTTCGCAGGGCCGGCCCCGCGCGACGCAATGACGGCTTCGTAAAGGTGCCCGGGACCACTTAGCCAAGCGTGATCAGTCTCGTCCCCGGGAAGTACCTCTGAAGAATCGCGGGCAACCGCGTACCCGCGCGAATGCGCGCCAGCGCTCCTGCCTGGCAGAGCCCCACGCCGTGGCCGAACCCGCGCCCCTCGAACACGAACGTTCCGCGCCCGCGGCGCACGTCGAACCATGTACTGCGGACCGTCCGCGCGCCGAGCGCGCGCGCGAGCACCTCGCGGAGCAGGCCCCCACCGACGATGCGCTCCTGCTGGGCGTGGAGGGCCACGCGTAGCGCGCGCCCGGCGGCATCACGCTCGAGGATCTTGATGCCGTCAAGGCGGGCGCCGACGCGCGTGCGCGGGTCGGCATTGAGCGCGCGCATGACCGCGTCGCGCGTGGCTTCGAAGCGCCACGCCGCGTGCGCCGACTCCGCTGGCCCATCGTCGGCGATCCCGACCAGGTACGGCCGGCCCGGGCCGCCCCACACGTCGGCGGAGTTGCTCGTGTGCCCGCCGCAATCCGCGTGGAAGAGGACGCTCGCGGCGGCGCCGTCGAACCAGAGCACCGAGCCGGAGGTCTGCTGCGCGGCCTCGGCGGCGGCCGCCGCCCATCTGGACGTCCGCAGACGCGCCGGCTCGTACAACTGACAGTGCGTCGTTGCGCAGAGGTCGAATCCCCCGCGCGCATGCCGGCCCAGGTGGGCGAGGGCGTAGGTCCGGCCGACGACCGCCTGCACCTCGAGCATGCGCTCGACGACGTCGAGATCCCCTGACGCCGGGGCGAACTCGGAAATGCTCGTGGCCTGGACGTACTCCTCGAGCCTGACCGTGTGGATCGCGGTCCGTTTGCCCTCGACGACGCCCACGCGAATGAACCGCGGGGCCCGGGGTGCGGGAGGCGCCAGAACCGCACGGGCGGCCGGGGCGGAACACCCGGATGCCGCGGCGAGCAGGACCAGCAGTACAGACGGCCACCACTTCATGCCGCCGTTATCGGCACGGCGTGGATATAAACTTAGGCCTGCACGACCTCCCGGTTTCTGGGAACCTGCTCTTGTCACGGATACTTGTCATCGACGACGACGACGCGGTGCGGGACAGCATCGAACGGATGCTGCGAGGCGCCGGCTACACGGTGCAGACCGCCGGCACCGGCGAAGACGGTCTCGCGATGGCGCGAGGCGGCGCCTTCGACGTGATCCTGTCGGACATGCGGATGCCCGGGATCTCGGGCCTCGACGTGCTGCGCACGCTGCGCGACGGCAAGGTCGATTCCGCGTTCATCATCATGACCGGCTTCGGCACCGTCGATACCGCGGTCGAATCGATGAAGGTCGGCGCCGTCGACTTCGTCCAGAAGCCCTTCTTTCGCGACGAGCTGCTGATCCGGGTCCGCGCCGCCGCCGAACGCCGGCAGCTGACGCGGCACGTCGATCTTCTCCAGCGTCACATCCGCCCGACCGCCTCCCTCGACGCCCTCATCGGCACCAGCGACGTGATGGTCCGCGTGAAGGATCTGATCCGGCGCGCGGCGCCGGCGCCCGGGACGGTGCTGATTACGGGGGAGACCGGGACAGGGAAGGAGCTCGCGGCGCGCGCCATCCACGCGGGCAGCACGCGGGCCGATCGCGCGTTCGTCGCGCTCAACTGCGCGGCGCTGACCGAGTCCCTGCTCGACAACGAGCTGTTCGGCCACGGCAAGGGGGCGTTCACCGGCGCCGCGGCCGCGAGGGCCGGCATCGTCGAGCACGCGTCCGGCGGGACGCTGTTCCTCGACGAGATCGGGACGATGTCGAACGCGCTCCAGGCGAAGCTGCTGCGCGCGCTCGAGGCCGGCGAGGTGCGGCGGATCGGAGAGAACGAGACCCGGCGTGTGGACGTCCGCTTCGTCGCCGCCAC
>JAUYMC010000302.1 GCA_030699545.1 Gemmatimonadales bacterium
GCGGCGGCGGCGGCGGCGGCCACGAGCAGTGCGGTGCGCATTGGGAAAAATGCTACCGCGGCCGCGTCACGACAGCAACGCCCGCTTGACGCACGTCGTGTTTCCGAGCGAAACTATCCAGCCATGACGATCTCCTCGGCGCTCACGCACGCGGAAGCGGAACGGCTCGCCGCGCGCATCGCCGAGCTCGAGCACGAGCGCAAGCACCTGCTCGCCGTCATCGAGATCCTCAAGGAAGCGTCCAGCTCGCTGCATTTCATCGACATTCTGCAGTCGATCGCCCGCAAGCTCGGGGAGTCGTTCGGCCTCGACCGCTGCTCGATCTTTCTCGGCGAGAAGGGCGGCAAGTCGGTGCGGCTGGTTGCCTCGTATGAAGACCCCACCATCCGCAACTACGTCGTGGACCTCGACCGCTATCCCGAGCTGAAGCGCGCGATGCAGAGCGGGGAGACGGTGTTCATCGCCGACGCGGCCAACGATCCCGCGCTGAAGCACGTGAAGAGCGAGCTGGTCAACCGGCGGGTCAAATCGATCACGGTCGTACCGATCACGTGGCGTTCGGTCGCGATCGGCGCGATTTTCCTGCGCACCTACCGCGACGGCCCCACGTTCTCCGACACCGACGTGCGCTTCGTCCAGGTCGTGGCCTCCCTCACGGCGCAGAGTCTGCGCAATGCGCACCGCTACGAGCGGCTGGCGCAGCGCAAAGAAGAAACGTCCGACCAGATGCGCCGCATGGAGCTCGAGCGCGTCGCGCTGCTCGCCTTCGTGCGCCGGCTGCTCGATGCGTTCGGCGCGGGGGGGGGGGGGGGTGGCCAGCGCGACGGCGCCGGGGGTGAGACGCTGCTCCCCAAAGCCAGCGCCGAGGAGCTCGACCGGCTCGTCGGCGTGGCCATGGCCGTCATCCAGGAAGAAGCCAAGGGACGGTGAAGAAGGCGCCGGCGGCCCGGGCCGCCGAGCTGCGGCGGATTCTCGAACGGGCGAATCACGCCTACTACGTCCTCGACAAGCCGGACATGTCGGACGCGGAGTTCGACCGGCTGTTCCGCGAGCTGCAGGCCCTCGAAGACGCGCACCCCGATCTCCGGACGTCCGATTCCCCCACGCTGCGGGTCGGCGCGGAGCCCGCCTCGGCCTTCGGCAAACACCGCCACGTCGTCCCGATGCTCTCGCTGGCCAACGCCTTTTCCGACGCGGAGCTCCAGGAGTGGGAGGACCGCAACGCGCGCCTCGCACCCGACGTGCGCGGCGGGGGCTACGCGCTGGAGGTGAAAATCGACGGCGCCGCCGTGAGTCTCACGTACGAGGGCGGCGTCCTGACGACCGGCGCGACCCGGGGCAACGGGATCGAGGGGGAAGTCGTCACGGGCAACCTGCGGACCGTGCTCGACCTGCCGCTGCGGCTCCAGGGGAAAGGCTGGCCCGCCAAGATGGAAGTCCGCGGCGAGGTCTATCTCTCCAAGAGCCAGTTTGCGCGCGTGAACCGCGAGCGTGAAGCCGCGGGCGAGCCGCCGTTCGCCAACCCGCGCAACGCCGCCGCTGGAGCGCTCCGCCAACTGGACGCCCGCATCACGCGGGCCCGCGGGTTGCGCGTCTTCTGCTTCCAGATCGAAGCGCCGGGCCACAAGCTGAGCGTCGATACGCAGGAGGAGCTGCTGAGACGCCTGCGCACGTGGGGCTTCCCGGTCGAGCCCCATCACACGGTCGCCGCGAGTCTCGCGGAGGCGACCCGCGAAATCGCGCGCTTCGAGACGCTGCTGCCCACGCTCGATTACGAGGCCGACGGCGTTGCGGTCAAGGTCAACAAGCGGGCGCTCTGGTCGGAGCTGGGCACTGTGGGCAACCGCGAGCCCCGCTGGTCGGTCGCCCGGAAGTTCGCCCCGGAGGTGCAGGTCACGCGGCTCAAAGAAATCCAGATCAACGTGGGCCGCACCGGCACGCTCAATCCCTTCGCGGTCCTCGAGCCGGTGGAGATCGGCGGCGTGACGGTCTCGACCGCGACGCTGCACAACTTCGATCTCGTGAACGCCAAGGACATCCGTGAAGACGATGATGTCGAGGTGACCCGAGCCGGTGAAGTGATCCCTCAGGTGTTGCGGGTCGTAGCACGAGAAGGAGGCCGCCGGCCTCCGTACCAACCGCCCGACCAGTGCCCCGTCTGCGAGTCCCCCGTTGAGCGACCGGCAGACGAGGTGGCGCTGTATTGCCCGAACGTCTCGTGCCGGGCGCGCATCCTCGAAGGCATCGTCCATTTCGCATCGCGCGGAGCGATGGATATTCGCGGACTGGGCTACGAGCGCGCGAGGGCGTTGCTGGATTTCAAGCTGATCACGGACATCGCCGACCTGTACGACACGGCGAAGGTCAATCCGCTGCACCTGCTCACCATCGAGGGCTTCGCCGAGAAGTCGGCGGACCAGCTCCTCAAGGCGATCGCGGCATCGAAGACACGCCCGCTCTCGACGCTCCTGTTCGCCCTCGGGATCCGGCACGTCGGCGCGCAGGGCGCCAAGCTGCTGGCCCGTCACTTCGGCACGATGGCCAAACTCCGCAAGGCGACACTGGAGCAGATCAGCGGCGTCCGCGGGGTGGGCCCCGCGATCGCCGCCGCCGTGGCCGGATTCTTCCGCGACACGCACAACGCCCGCCTGGTCGACCGCCTGACGGCCTTCGGGCTCACCACCAGGGAGCCGAGGGAGGCGACCGCGCACGGGCCGCTGGAGGGGCTGACGTTCGTCATCACCGGTACGTTGCCGACACTTTCACGGCCCGAGGCCACCATGGTCATCGAAGGCGCGGGGGGCAACGTGACGGACAGCGTCACGCGAAAGACCGGCGCGGTCGTCGTCGGCGCGGATCCCGGCTCCAAGCTGGAGAAGGCAAAAGCGCTCGGAATCGAAACGATCGACGAGGCCGAACTCTTGCGCCGCGTGGAGCGAAAACCCTAAGTTGGCCTCCCATATGACCCCATCCGCCGCATCCTCGCCTTCGGTCGGCGAGCTGACCGTCGGCCGCGGCGCGCTGCGCCAGCTGCACGCCAGCCTCGCCGCGCACGCGCCCGAGCAGGCGGTCGTCGTCCTCCAGGAAACCGGCTACGCGGCGGGCGAAGCGATCTATCGCGCCTTCAGCGAATGGCTGCCGGGCCGCACCGGCGTCGACCGTCCCGAAGAGCTCGATGCCGACCTGCTCGGGGACGTGCTGTCGGATTTCTTCGTGGCCAGCGGCTGGGGCGCGATCGCCATGGCCCCCGTGGGCGCCTCGGCGCTCGCCCTCGACGCCGCCGACTGGGCGGAAGCCGAGCCGGGAAGCGCCGAGAACCCGATGTGTTTTTTTTCGGCGGGGATGCTCGCCGATTTCCTGGGGCGGCTGTCCGACCGGCAAGTCTCGGTCATGGAAGTTGAATGTCGCAGCCGGGGCGACGCGCGCTGCCGCTTTCTCTCCGCGACGCCGGAAATCCTGGGACAGGTCTACGAACAGATGACGCAGGGCAAGAGCTACGAGGAGGCGCTGCAATAGGTATCGGCTATCGGATACCGGGTATCGGGAGTCACCGTCCGGCCACACTCACTCCTTCCAATAACAACGACGGCGACCAGCGCGAGCCGATCCAGCGGCCGTCGTTCCCGACGCCCCCGACCCGCTTCAACACGTCATACGCATTGCCGGCGACCGCCGCGTCTTTCACCCGTCCCGTGATCTCGCCGTTCTGGACGCGGTAAGCCAGCCCCACCGGGTGGCTGAAGCCGCCGGCGATCACGTTGCCCTGCCCCACGCCGATCAGATCATCGACGATCAGGCCGTCGGCGACACCGTCGAGGAGGCCACCGCCCAGTTGTCCCGCACCATGACGCGACGCCTTCCCCCTGCCCCCGTCCCCCATCTCCACAAGGACGTTCGTGTATCCGATGTGCGGCTTGCCAAAGATGCCGCGCCGGCCGTGGCCGGTGCTCTGCGTGCGCGCCCGCGCCGCCGTCTCGAGATCGTAGACGAAGCGCCCCACGACGCCATGCGCCACGAGGGCCGCGGCGCGGGAGGGGACGCATTCGTCGTCGATGGGGCGCGAGGCCGGCCGTCCC
>JAUYMC010000314.1 GCA_030699545.1 Gemmatimonadales bacterium
AGGCGTTGCTCGCTCGCCATGGCTACGGCCTGGACGAGGACGTGGACGACGAGGATCCGGACGACGCCCAGCAGGTGATTCAGGCCGCCGCGGTAGCCGGCAGGAGCGCGGTTCGACGAGGCCACCGCGCTCGGCGGGTCCAGGTCCTCGGCGGCCGCCCGTACCAGTTGCCGCCGAAGTGCGCGAATTGCGACGGCTACGGCTTGCACGCCGGCGTGGTCATCGGCGCGAAGGACCGCAAGGGCCTGGAACGGCTGTGCCGCTACATCGCACGCCCGCCCCTGGCGAAGCCGAGGCTGGAAGAGCGGCCGGACGGCGGCGTGCGGGTCCGGTTCAAGCGCCCGTGGTCGGATGGCACTGAAGCCATCGAGCTGTCCCGAGTCGAGCTCGTCGAACGCCTGGCCGCTCTGGTCCCCCCTCCACGCGCCAACACGGTCCTGTACCACGGCGTGCTCGCGGCCCGGTCAGCGGTGCGGGAGCGGGTGAGGCCGCGAGGACGGAAGCGGTCACAGCGCCAACGGGCAGCAGGGGACAGGCTCGCCAACAAGCCGTCCGCGGCTTCCCGGTGGGTGCCATGGGCCTGGTTGTTGTGGCGCGCCTTCGACGTCGACAGCTGGGCCTGCCCCCACTGCGACCAGCGCATGCGGCTGCGAGCCGTCGTGATGGCCCCGGCGACGCTGGAGGTGCTCGAGTCGCTGAAGCGCTCGGCGCGGGGGCCGCCGGCACAGGCTGGGAAACCCGCCGTGGCCTGAAGCGTGGGGGCGCGACGGGCGGGGAGCGGTGCGTCTCGAGAGCGCGGCGGACGCCACGAGACCGCGTGGACGGGGCCATCGCGTGCTCCAGAGGCCGGCCCGTCGCCTTCGATGGAGGCGCGAGCGAGGGTGCGGTACCCTGACTGGGTGAGCGCGACCTGCCTAATGCTGCCTATCGTGCGCCAGTCACACTGTTGAAGAGGAGAGAATGCAAGAGTCTTACAGCGAAGGAGTAGCGAACCACGCTGACCCCGAGTCATGCGGCGGCGACCGTGAGGTCGCAGTCGAAGCGTTGACAGGGGCACGTGCGGGCCAGCCATCGAGCCGCGAAATGGATGAAAGAACGGGGTGCCGACGCAGTGATAGGATGCGGAAGGCCACACCGTACAGGTCGTCAACGCGAGACCTGGGCGGACCCCGCGCGGTCGGAGACCCTGCGCACGCACGGAACCTCTTCAAGCGGGAACTGGGAGATCCCACGTCCGACCACGGTGGCACCAACCGCCGGGGTCCGCACCGAGAACCCGATGGGGCACGACGGTGATGCACGGGCGAGGGAAGTCGGACAGCTCCGTAGTACCAGGGAAGTCGCCGAACAAAGCGGGCGAGGATGCCGCGGCGGAGGCGATGGAGGGAAGGGAGCTGGCCAAGGGAAACGCGGTCGGGGCCGACGCTCGCCGGACACAGGGCCGGGAACGTGCGACCAGTGGACTCGAACGCGTGCGGCAAGCAGCAAAGGAGGACAAGAAGCAGCGGTTCACAGCGCTCCTGCACCATGTCTACGACATCGACTGCCTTCGCGCAGCGTACCAGGCCCTTGGGCGGGACGCGGCGGCGGGAGTCGACGGAGTGACCTGGCGAGCGTACGGCGAGGACTTGGAGAAAAACCTCCAGGAGCTTTCCGCGCGCATCAAGCGGGGGGCGTACCGAGCGAGCCCGGTTCGTAGGGTGTACATCGAGAAGGCGGACGGGCGGCAGAGGCCGCTCGGTGTGCCCACGTTGGAGGACAAGCTCGTCCAGCGTGCCGTCGTCTCGGTGCTCAACGCCATCTACGAGGTGGACTTTCTCGGGTTCTCGTACGGGTTCCGGCCGGGGCGCAGCCCGCATCATGCGTTGGATGCGCTCACGGTCGGGATCTGCGACAAGAAAGTGAGCTGGGTACTCGATGCCGACATTCGGAGCTTCTTCGATACGCTGAAGCATGAATGGCTGGTTCGGTTCATCGAGCACCGGATCGCAGACAAGCGCGTTGTTCGACTCATCCAGAAGTGGTTGAGAGCCGGCGTGCTGGAGGACGGAGCTCGGACGGCGAGCGAGGTCGGGACCGTACAGGGCGGGAGCATCTCTCCGCTGCTGGCGAACCTCTACCTTCACTACGTGTTCGACCTCTGGGTAAAGCAGTGGCGGAAGAGAGCGCGCGGCGACGTAGTCGTCGTGCGCTTTGCGGACGACTTCGTCATGGGCTTCGAGCACCAGGACGAGGCCGAGCGGTTTCTGACTGAGCTACGCGAGCGATTCGCGCAGTTCGGGCTCGAGCTGCATCCCGACAAGACGCGGCTCATCGAGTTCGGGCGGCGCGCTGCCCGAGCCCGAGAGCACCGTGGCGAAGGGAAGCCGGCGACCTTCGACTTCCTCGGCTTCACGCACGCCTGCGGGCGGACGCGAGCTGGGCGGTTCAAGGTTCTCCGTCAGACTGCTCGCAAGCGGATGCAGGCGAAACTAAGGGCGGTGGCCACCACCCTCAAGCAGCGCCTGCACTGGCCCGTCCCGGAAGTCGGGGCGTGGCTTGGAGCGGTCGTTCGAGGGCACGTCCGGTATTTCGGCGTTCCGGACAACGGCCGCGCGATCCGTTCGTTCCGTCACTGGGTGGGTTGGCACTGGGGTCGCGCCATGAGGCGCCGGAGCCAGGCCGACCGCACCAACAGTAAACGGCTCTCGATGCTGGTCGACCGCTGGCTACCTCCTGCGAAGATCTGCCACCCTTGGCCTCATCAGCGGTTCGCCGCCATCACCCAAGGCAGGAGCCGGATGCGGTAGTTCCGCTCGTCCGGATCTGTGCGGGGGGCGCCCGGCAACGGGCGTCCCTACCGCGACCCCGTCCGAGCGGCGCGGCCTACGTCACCAGTGGCGGCTGCCCGACAGGTTGGCGCTGCTTCACTCCGGACGGAGGTCAGGGGCTCT
>JAUYMC010000317.1 GCA_030699545.1 Gemmatimonadales bacterium
CCGCCGAGCCGCTCGGCGCCGGCGCGGCGCAGCCAGGCCGCGACGCGCTCCGCCAGCGCCGCCGTCCGCTCGGGATCACGCCCCGTGACCACGAATCGCACCAGCCCGACCCGCGGCGGATAGGCGGGATGCGGCGGCGTACGCAGCGGCAGCTCCGCCGCCGCAAACGCGCTCACCGAGTGCGCCGCCGCCGCCTGAATCGCGTGGTGGCCGGGAACCCGCGTCTGCACGTAGACGCGCCCGCCGCGCGGCCCGCGACCCGCGCGGCCGGCAACCTGCGCGACCAGCTGGAAGGTGCGCTCGGCGGCGCGGAAATCCGGAAAATGCAGACCGGTATCGGCATCCACGACGCCCACCACGGTCACGTTCGGGAAGTCGAGGCCCTTGGCGATCATCTGCGTGCCGAGCAGGATGTCCACCGCTCCGCGCCCGACGCGCGCCAGAATGTGATGGTGGGCCCACTTGGTCGTCGTCGTGTCGAGATCCATCCGCGCGATGCGCGCGCGCGGAAAGCGCCGTCCGACGAAATGCTCCAGCTGCTGCGTTCCCAGGCCGCGGAGCCGCTGCGTCCCCTGGCCGCAGATCGCGCACGTCTCCGGAATCGGGCTCTCGTAGCCGCAGTAGTGGCAGCGCAGCGCGGGGGGGGTCTGGTGCACCGTCAGCGAGATCGCGCACTGCGGACACCCCGGCACATGCCCGCAGGCGGGGCATTGGACGAACGTCGCGAACCCCCGCCGGTTGAGCAGCAGGATGGACTGCTCGCCCCGCTCGAGCGCTCCCCCGACGGCGGCATCGAGGGCTGTGGTCCACGGAATCCCGCCGGCCTCTGGCACGCGCTCGGCGGTGCGCAGGTCGATGATCTCCACCGGCGGCAGCGGGCGAGCGATCGCCCCGCCTCCCCCCTCCCCGACGCGGTTGGGGAGCGCGAACGTAACGACCCGCCCCTGCGCCGCGAGGTCGAGCGTCTCGAGGGACGGCGTGGCACTGCCGAGAATCAGCCGGGCGCCCGGCTCGAGCTGTGAGCGGATCCAGGCCACGTCGCGCGCCTGGTAGCGCGGCGCCGAGCCCTGCTTGTAGCTCGGCTCGTGCTCCTCGTCCACCACGATAGCCCCCAGCCGCTGCACGGGAGCGAAGACGGCGGAGCGCGGGCCCACCGCCACCCGGCGCTCCCCGCGCCGCAGCGCGCGCCAGGCATCGGCCCGCTCGCCGTCCGACAACCCGGAATGCAGCACGGCCACCTGATCCCCGAAGACGCCGCGCACCCGCGCCACCGTCTGCGGCGTGAGCGCAATCTCGGGAACGAGGACGATCGCGCCCTGCCCCGACGCCACGATGCCGCGCAACATCTCGAGATAAACGAGGGTCTTGCCCGACCCGGTGACGCCGTGGAGCAGCACGGGGAGCGCGGCGGGAGAGGCGAGCATGCCCGCGATCACCTCCTGTTGATCGGGGGTCAGGTCCGGCGGAGGCGGTGTGGAGAGCGTGGCGAACGGATCGCGCTGCTGCGCCACGCGGTCGATCCGCGCGAGTCCCGTATCGACGAGTCCGGCGATTGCCGTCGCGGGCAGCTTGAGTTGCCGCGTGAGGTGATCGAAGGGCGCCGACCCGCCGAGCGCTTCGAGGGCCTCGTAGGCGGCGCGGCGCTTGGGTGCGCGCTTGAAGCGCCGCTCCCGCTCGAGCAGCGAGTCCACCGCCGTCGTAAGCATGACGACGCGTTCCTCGGCCGGGGGGGGGCCCGCGGGCCGTGACACACTCCACAGGGGCCCCGGGAGGATCGCGCGCAGCGCGAGGCCGAGCGGCGCGCCGTAGTAGTCGGAGATCCACCGGCCGAGCTCGAGCAGTGCCGGGGAGAGGGCTGGTTCCTCGTCGGGAGCCGCCGTGATCGGCCGCGCCGTGACGCCGGCGGCCGGAGCCGGCAGGTCCACCGCGCCGACGATGCCCACGACCGACCGCCGCTGCACCGGCACGACGACACGGGCGCCGGGCACGACACGCCCCGTGAGCTCGTCGGGAATGCGATAGGTGTATGCGCGTGTGACCGGGACGGGGAGGACGACTGCGGCGTAGCGCGGCGGCGTCATCGCCGCCGGACGCCGAGGCCGGGCTCCGTGGGGAGGCGGATCCTCCCACCCTCGATCGAGGCGCCGACGAAGGGATCGTCCACGGTGAGCGCCGCGCCGTCCAAATCGGCGGCGTCCACGAGAGGCGTGAGGTGTGCGGCGGCGGTGATGCCGAGGGAGGTTTCGATCATGCAGCCGACCATCACGAGCATCCCATGCGCGCGGGCGGTCGCAATCATGCGCAGTCCTTCGCGGAGGGACCCGCACTTGGCCAGTTTGATGTTGATTCCATCCGCCCGTCCCGCGAGCCGGGGGATGTCCGCCGCCACGAGACAGCTTTCATCGACGATGACGGGGAGTGCATGCTTCGCCGCGACGCGATGCACCTCCGCCAGTCCGTCCAGGTCGTCGGGCGGCAGGGGTTGCTCGAGGAATTCCACGCCGTGCTCGCGCAGCAGCGGGATCATCTGCTTGGCGCGCGCCACGGTCCACCCGGCGTTGGCATCCACGCGGATCGGCTTGGCGGTGGCGTCGCGGACGATCCCCAGAATGGCCTCATCGCGGTCGGTCCCGAGCTTGATCTTCAGAATGGGGTAGGCGTCGGCTTCGCGGATTTTGGCGCGGATCGTTTCGGGGTTGTCGAGGCCGATGGTGAACGACGAGGGCGGCGCGGCGCGGGGATCGAGCCCCCACAGCCGCCACAGCGGCTGCCCGAGCCGCTTGCCGATCAGATCATGGAGGGCGGCGGAGAGGGCGGCGCGGGCGGCGGCCGTGCCCGGCGGCGGCGCGACGCCGGCGAATCGCCGCTCCGCGGCCTCGAGATCGAAGGGGTCGGCGGGCAGATGGGCGGCCAGGCGCTCGAGCGTCGCCAGCACCGTCTCCAGCGTCTCGCCGTAGAACGACGACGGATCGGCCTCGCCCCATCCTTCGAGGCCGTCGCCGTCGATCAGCCGCACCCACGCGCGGCGATAGCCGTTCGTCGATCCGCGCGCGATGACAAAGGGGTGACGGGTGGTGATGGTGCACTGCTCGACGAGCAGCTTCAGACCCATCGATTGCGTCGCAGCCACCAGACGAGCACCACCGCCGTCGCCGCCATCCCCCCGAGCGCCCAATAGAAACCGAGGGGATGAGTCGCGAGCGGCATGCGGGTGAAGTTCATCCCGTAGATGCCGCCGATCACGATGAGCGGCAACGCGATCGTCGACACGATAGACAGCTGCTTCATCACTTTGTTCATCCGGTTCGACGTCTGCGACAGATACGTCTCGAGCACGCCGGCGAGCAGGTCGCGCACGGTGTCGAGTGATTCGACGATGCGGATGGTGTGGTCGTAGACGTCCCGGTAGTACAGCTGCGTTTCGGGCCGGATGTGCATGCAGGGACGGTTGGTGAGGATGTTCAGCACTTCGCGCAGCGGCCCGACGTGGCGGCGGAATCCGAACGCGGCCCGCTTGGCCTTGAAGATCTCGTGGATCAGCCGCTCGTTGAATTGCTCGAACAGCCGGTCCTCGAGGTCGTCCACGAGCGCGTTGAGCTGCTCGACCAGCGGGAAGTACGCATCCACCGACTGGTCGATGATGTTGTGCATCGTGGTCTCGGCACCCCGCGCCAGGAGTTCGGGATTGCGGACCAGGCGCTCGCGCACCGCGACACAGCTCTTGGACGGGATGCCGTGCACGGTGACGAGAAAGTTCTTGCCGAGAAAGAAATAGAGATTGGACGTCGCCAGATCGAAGGGGTCGGGCGTCCCCTCATCGAAGCGGACGACCGCCATGACCACGAAGACGTACCGATCGTACTCCTCGAGCTTCACCCGCGTGCCCGGCGAGAGCGTGTCCTCCACCGACAGGGGGTGGAACTCGAACACCTTCTCGAGCAGCGCGTGCTGATGCATGCTCGTACTGTCGATGTCCACCCACAGCTCCCCCTCGCCCGCTTGCAAGATCTCGCGGATACGCGAGGGCGCGAGGTCCTCCTCGAGGGTGCCGTCCGGCCGGCGGAAGAGACTCACCGGCCAGTGTTTGGAAGCGTGCGGCGTGGGCGACGTGGTCGCGGTCACGGCTTCAAGATAGCGCGCGCACGAGCGCGGTGCTGCCCGCCGCGAGCAGATCGAGCCGGTAGCCCCCCTCGAGCACGGCGGCGACGGGGCGTGCGCCCATGCGCTCGCGCAGCGCGTCCGTCCACGCGCCGATGTCGTCGGGCTGCAGCGTGAACTCGCCCAGCGGGTCGCCGTGCAGCGCATCGAACCCGGCCGAGATCAACAGGACATCCGGCCTCCAGCCGCGTAGGGCGGCGTCGACGCCCGCCAGGAAGTCGCGCACATAGGTCGCGCGCGGCAGCCCGCCCGGGCGGGGCATGTTGAACACATTCCCCACGCCCCGCTCCGTCTCGGCACCGGTTCCCGGATACCACGGATGCTGATGCATCGAAACAAACCGGATCGATGCGTCGGCCTCGACGAGCGCCTGCGTACCGTTGCCGTGGTGCACGTCCCAATCCACGATGAGGACACGCGGACACCCCAGCGACTGCGCATGCCGGGCGGCGATCACGACGTTGTTCAGAAAGCAGAACCCCATCGCGCGCTCGCCGAGGGCGTGATGTCCGGGCGGCCGCGTGGCCCCGAACGCCGCCGTGCCGCCGCCCAGGGCGTGCTCCACGGCGGCCAGCGCCACGCCCGCCGACGCCAGTGCGCTGGGCCAGCTCTGCGGCCCCAGAAAGGTATCGGGATCGAGCGCGCCGCCTCCGTGCGCCGCCGTCGCTTCGAGATGATCGAGATAGGCGGCCGGGTGGACCCGCTCGAGCTGCTCCCGGGCGGCGGGGGGCGCCTCGATCCAGCGCACCACGGCGGCCAGCGCCGGCGCGCGCAGCGCGTCGAGCACGGCGGCAATGCGTTGCGGCCGCTCCGGATGCCCGGCCCCCGCATAATGGTCGGCGGTAGCGGGGTTCCACGCGACCGTCACCGTCATGCTAGTTGCGGAAGTGCGTGTCGAGCAGCTCGCGAATGGACTCCGCTTCGCGTTTCATCTCGCGGCTCGCGTCGGCCAACTCGGCGACGGTGCGGCGGTAACGGCGCCACGCCCCGACCACCAGCGCGGCGGCGAGCGCGCAGATGGCGGCGGGGATGAACAGCAGCGGCCGGCTGCCCCAGACGGCCGCGATGGCGAACAGGACGGCGTCCAGCAACAGGAAGCCGACGGCCAGGGTGGTCAGGGTGCGGCGCGGACGAAACGCGCTCATCGGACCGGCTGCCGGCGGGCGTGCAGAATGATGAAAGGGACGTTCGCCCCCGCGCCCAGCGCGGTCATGGTCGTGCCCTCGTCGAGCACCAGTGCCCCGCGGAACTTGACGGCGAACTCGGCGCCCTCGGGGTCGACCTTGACCGCACGCAGCGCCGCGCGTTTCATCTCCCGCACGGTACTGGCGGGCCCGACGCGGAGCTCGACGGTGTTCCAGACAGGCGCCACCATCACGCGGACGGGAAAGGCGTTGGGATCGGGGGGGAGGGGAGGGGGGGGGCTCACGCCACCTCGACCGGCGTCGCCAGCGGGAGGGTCGAGAGAAACCGGTCGATGCCCTGATCGAACAGCAAGGTCGAGGCGCGGATACGAGTCACCCCCGCGGCCTGGTCCACCCACGCACTGAACACCACTTCCTCCCCTCCCTGCCCGCGCAGCGTCACAAATCCCGGCCCTTCCTTCTCCACGAACGCCGCCGCCAGCGGATTGCGCTCGACAAAGAACGCTTTGGCACGCCGCAGCACCTCCTCCGGCGGCAGGGCGACGGCGGTGGTATGGATCATGGCTGCACCAGGATTGCAATGCCCGCCGGTTGGCGCGGCACGCCCAGCGACGCCACGCGCGCGCGCGTCGTCAGGTCAAGGACATCGACGGCCCCCAAGTCGGCACCGACGCTCTCGGCCGAGACGAAGGCGACCGAGCCGTCGGGGGCGTATGCGATGCCGTGCGGCAGCGGCTTGGACGTCGGAATCCGCGCCACCTCTTCGAGCCGGCGCGCATCGATGAGGGAGACCGACTGCGCCTTCTTGTTCGTCACCAGAACCCACCGGCCGTCCGGCGACGGTTCGACGTTGTACGCTCCCGCGCCCACCGGGATCTCCTGCACCAGGGTCAGCGACGCGGCATCGAGAATCTGCAGCGTGTTGGCGTGGTTGCACGCCACGTAGAGCTGCCGGTCATCCGTCGACACCGACACAAATGTCGGCGCACAATCGGCGGTCGGACGCGACGAGGACGCGCCGTGCAGCGGTGGGCCGGCGGCGGGCGGATGTGGCCCGCCATGCGCCGTGCCCGCACCGGTCCGGTGCCGGCGGGTGATGCGCAGCGAGGGGCGGTCGATTTCCAGGATCTCGTCGGAGTTCATGCAGGACACGTAGGCGCGCGAGCCGGCGTGGTTCACCTTCACCCCGTGCGGCATGTCGCAGGCCGGGAGGTTGGTCACCGGATGCATGCCGTCGGTCTGCACGATCGTGACGACGTTGGTGCGGGGATGATCGCCGTGAAAATCGGAGTTCGCCACGAAGGCGAGCGCGCCGTCCGGGGTCAGCGCGATCGTCGTCGGGAACATCTCGACCTGCGCGCGCCCCTCGAGGGAATCGGTCCCCGCCGCGAACCGCCACAGCGACCCATAGGGGGTCCCATGCGCGATCGTGACGTACCAGGCGGAGCCGTCGCGGGCCGCGGCGACGTTGTGCGCGCCGTCAATGTCGGCCGGCATGAGACCCACGGGCACGGTCTTGACGACGGCGAGGCCCGTGCCGTCCCAGGCGAGATGGGTGACGATATCGCCCGACTCGCTCGCGACCAGGATGCGATAGCTGCCGGGGGCGGGAGGGGTGGGAGGCAGGGGAGTGGGGGGAGGGGGGGGATCGAGCGGGCGGGGACCGGCGAATCCCCCCAGGAGCAGAGCGGCGACCACGATGCGCATTGGGGAAAAGATAGAAGCGGGATCAGCGCGCTGCGAGACGGCCCTCAGGAAGGCAGCTCGTCACCTGCTTGAGCACGGCCTGCAGAACATCGAACTCCACCGGCTTGGTCAGATGGTGATCGAACCCTGCCTCCTTCGATTTGTGGCGGTAGTCCTCCTGGCCCCACCCCGTCACCGCCACGAGCACGATGTCCCGGCCGTTGGGCTGCCGCCGGATCGCGCCGGCCAGCTCGTACCCCGTCATCCCGGGCATCCCCAGATCGAGCAGCGCCACGTCCGGCTGAAATGCGGACAGCGCGGCGACGGCTTCCGGCCCGTCGTGTGCCGTCCGGACGTCATGACCCGACAGGCGCAGCAGCATCGCCAGACTGTCGGCCGCATCGTGGTTGTCATCGACCACGAGGATGCGGCAGCGGTGGTCGAGGGCGGGACGTTCCACCACGGCGCGCTCGGGCGCGACGGGGGACCGCTGGCCCGCGTTCGGCAGCTGCACGATGAACTCGGAACCCTTCCCGGGCCCCTCGCTGCGGGCGGTGACGGTGCCACCGTGCAACCGCACGAGGCGCTCCACCAGCGCCAGGCCGACGCCCAATCCGCCTTTGGATCGCTCCAGCGGCTGCGACGCCTGCGTGAACATCTCGAACACGCGCGGCATCTCTTCGGCGGGAATGCCGATGCCGCTGTCGGTCACGCCGATCGTGACGGTGGGTCCGTCGCGCCGCGCGCCCACGGTGATCCGGCCGCCGGGATCGGTGTACTTCGCCGCGTTGTCGATCAGGTTGGCGAACACTTGGGTGAGTCTGGCGGCGTCGCCATCGACGTACAGGGGCTCGGCGAGCGGGAGGTCCATGGTGAGGTGATGCCCGGACTTTTCGATCATCGCGCGGTTTGCTTCCACCGCGTTCCGCAGGACCGCGCCCACGTCCACGCGCTCCCTGCGCAGCTCAATCCTGCCCCGCGTGATGCGGGAGACATCCAGGAGATCGTCCACGAGGCGCGTCATGTGCGCCGTCTGGCGATCGATGATGTTGACGGCCCATTCCAGCTCGGCGGCCGTGGCCGGCTGCGAGCGGATGATGTTGACGGCGTGGCGGATCGGGCCGAGGGGATTGCGCAGCTCGTGCGCGAGCAGCGCGAGAAACTCATCCTTGCGGCGGTCCGCGTCGATCAGCGCCCGCTCGGCTTCCTTCTGGGCCCCGATGTCGCGGGCGACTTTGGAGGCCCCGAAGATCGTGCCCGCGGCATCCCGCAGCGGCGAGATCGTGAGCGAGATCTCGATGCGGCGGCCGTCCTTGCGCTGGCGCACCGTTTCGTAGTGCTCGATCCGCTCACCCTGCCGCAGCCGCTGGAGAATGGCGCGCTCTTCGCCGCGCAGCTCCTCCGGAATGACGATGGTAATGGGTTGGCCGATCGCCTCCGCGGCGGTAAACCCGAACAGCCGTTCGGCGCCGCGGTTCCAGGACGTGATCCGCCCCTCCAGCGTCTTACTGACGATGGCGTCCTCGGAGGATTCGACGATCGACGCCAGAAGCGCCTGGGCGGTCTGCGGTGTCGCCCAGGGCGGCGGGGAGCTGGAGGGGGAGGAGGGACCCACGTCTGTCACGTCGGACGAAAACACTCACGCGCCCGAAGTGTCAAGCCTCACGGCGGCGGAACGTTCCCGGTTTTTCCGTATTACGTCTTCGGCGCCGAGGGATGAGCGTTGGGGTCACGGCGCGCGACGTTGTTCGGCGGTGGCGTCCCGACATAGTGCTCGGCGTACACCCGCGTCAGCTCCGCGCCGAAAAGGACGATCTGGGCCGTGTAATACACCCAGAGCAGCAGGACCACGACGGATCCGGCGGCACCGTAGCCCGAGGCGACACTCGAACGACCGGGATACAGCCCGATCAGCTGCTTGCCGATCGTAAACAACAGCGCCGTCACGAATGCGCCCGTCCACACTTCGCGCCACTCGAGCCGCACGTCCGGCAGCAACCGGTAGATCATCGCGAATAGCAGCGTCACCACCGCCAGCGACACCACGACATTCCCGATCTGCAGGATCACGGGCGCGCCCATAGGCGCGAGCCGGCCGGAGACCGCCGCCAGCGCCGCACTCACGGCCAGCGACACCAGCAGCACGAAACCGATAGACACCACCATCCCGAAGGAACGCAGCCGCGTGATCAGCAGCCGCGTGAGCCCCGATTTTCCCGGATCGGTCTTTACCCGGAAGATCACGTTCAGGGCGTGCTGCAGCTCGAGGAACGCGCCGGTGGCCGCCAGCAGCAGCGTGAGCGTCCCGATGATGACGGCCAGCGTGCCGCTGCGGTCTTTGCTTGCGCTTTCGAGCAGGTCCTGCACCGCCCGCGCGCCCTCGGTCCCCACCAGTTGGTCGATCTGTCCGACGATTTCTCCCCGGACGGCCTCCGGACCGAAAATCGCGCCCGCGATGGCGATGACGATGATCAGGATGGGCCCGACGGCGAACAGGGTGTAGTACGCGAGGGACGCGCCGAGCCGGGGGACGTTGTCCTTGGACCACCCCTTGGCGGCGGCGACCATCATCCGCACGACCAGCGGTTTGCGGAACGGGGGGACTTTCACGGCGCGCGCCGCCCCAGCTCGGGCTCCTGCGGGGGCGCCGGCGGCGCGTTCGTGCGCGCCGCGTGATCGGCCAGCAGCCCGTTCAGCGCCGCGAGATCGGCCGGCTTGGTCAAGTGATGATCGAACCCGGCGTCGCGGGAGCGCCGGCGGTCCGCGTCGCGGCCGAATCCGGTCAGAGCGACGAGCAGGGTTTCGCGGGAATCGGGGCGCTGCCGGATCCGCCGGGCGACTTCGTAGCCATCCATTTCGGGCATGCCGATGTCGAGCAGGATCACATCGGCGCGGTCGGCATCGAGCGCCGCGAGCGCGGCCGGCCCGTCGTACGCCTGCCGCACGTCGTGCCCGAGGAGGCGGAGCAACACCGCCAGACTGTCGCCGGCGTCGTGATGGTCGTCCACCACGAGGATGCGGAAGCTCGACGCCGGACTGCGGCGGCGCTCCCCGGTGAACCGCCGCGCGGCGTCGCCGCTCGGGCTGCGCTGGTCGGCGAGCCGAGCCAGGCGCACGACGAACTCGCTGCCCTGGCCGGGTCCGGCGCTCCGGGCTTCCACGGTGCCGCCGTGCAGCTCGACGAGCCGCTTGACGAGCGTCAGACCGATGCCGAGCCCCTGGCGCGTGCGGTCGGCGCTCGGATGCGCCTGCACGAACATCTCGAACACCTCCGTGAGCATCGTGGCGGGAATGCCGTAGCCGGTGTCGCGGACCGAGATCACGACATCCGAGGCGCCGGGCTGGACCGTCAGCCAGACGCGCCCGCCCTTGTCGGTGTACTTGGCGGCGTTGTTGAGGAGGTTGGCGATGACCTGCGACAACCGCACGGGATCGGCCTCGAGCAGCACCGTCTCCGGCGGTACCTCCACGATCAGCTCGTGGCCCGCGGCTTCGATCAGCGGCCCGCTCGATTCGAGCGCGTTGCGGAGGATGCCGTCGAGCCGCACGCGTTCCTTCCGCAACTCGATGCGGCCCTGCGTGACGCGCGACAGCTCGAGCAGGTCATCCACCAGTCGAATCACGGTCCCGACCTGCCGTTCCATCGTGTCCATCACGCGCGCGCGCGTTTCCGGGTCGGTTCCCGCGAGCCGCAGCACGTGCAGGGCGTTGCGGATCGGCGCGAGGGGATTGCGCAGCTCGTGCGACAGCGTCGCCAGGAACTCGTCCTTGCGGCGGTCGGCGTCGGCGAGCAAGGCCCGGCTGCGGCGCAGCGCTTCGAGCTGGTCGCGCAGCTCGTACTGGCGCTGCCGCGCTTTCAGCGCGCTGCGCAACGCGCTGATGAGCGTCATCACGCGGATCGGCTGCTCGAGCACCGTGACGTTCCCCAGCGTATTCATGGCCCAGACGGCAATCGGCGAGTCGGCGCCCCGGGGCGAGAGCAGTACCACCGGGATATCGGACCACGTGGGCTGACGTCCGAGGATGGCGGCGAGCGCGTCGAGGTCGTGGATGCCGAGCGCCGTTTCCGTCAAGAGGATCGCCCCCGCGCCCTGATCCAGCTCTCCCACGAGCTCGGCCAGATCCGCGCAGGTGTGGCAGGCGAGGCCGGCTTCAGCGAGCAGCCGCGTGCTCAACGCCGCGTCGCGCGCGGTTGGCGCGAGCAGCAACAGCCGGTTGATCACTCGGCGGGCCCTCCGGGAGGAGCGGGGACCAGCTGGGGCGTGCCCGTCAGCACGCCCTGGAACCCGACGATCGGCTGTCCGATCGTGATGGCACCCTGCTCGAGCCGCATCTCGCGGATGGTGCGCTCGTGCTGGCCGGTCCGTTTCTTCATGACGGACAGCGCGGTGCGGACCCGCCCCGCGGCCTCATAGAACCGGAGCAGCACGACGGAATCCGCCAGATAGCTCGTATCCACCGGCACTTCAGACGCACCCAGCAGCCCGTGCTGCGCCATCAGAAGGATCGTGGTTACCCCTTGCAAGCCGAGGTAGTTGAGCAGCTCGTGCAGATGCAGGATGAGCAGCCGTTCGCTCGGCATCGACTGCATGTAGCCGTTCAGGCTGTCGATGATGACGAGCCGGGCGCCATGCGCTTCCACGCTTCGCTGCACGACGTGCGCGAATTCCCCCGGCGACAGCTCGGCGGGATCGACTTGCCGGACCATCAGGAGCCCGCGCTCCATCAGGGGCACGACATCGAGCCCCAGCCCCGCCGAGCGCTCGATGAAGGTGGCAATGCTCTCGTCGAACAGGAACACCGCGGCGGACTGGCCGCGCTCGACGCAGGCACGGGCGTATTGCGTCGCCAGCGACGACTTGCCCGTCCCCGCCGGACCGATGAACAGCGTGCTCGTGCCCCGGGCCAGCCCGCCGCCGAGCAGCTGGTCCAGTGGCGCGAGGCCACTCGGGACGCTCTCGCGTGCGTATGACGTGCGGTGCTCGGCGGCCACGAGCCGTGGGAAAACGACCAGCCCCCCGCGCTCGATCCGGCAATCATGGAATCCTTCCCGGACCTGCCGCCCCCGCATTTTCACGACCTGCAGCCGGCGCCGGAACGCCCCGAACTCGGTCGGTTCCCGCTCGAGCGTGATGATGCCCGAGGCGATGCTCGAGATCGCCATCTCGGCGGTTTCCGCACGCGGATCGTCGATCATGAAAATCGTGCATTCCTGACGCGTGAAGAAATGCTTCAACGCCA
>JAUYMC010000334.1 GCA_030699545.1 Gemmatimonadales bacterium
CGACGCCTTCTTCACCGCCGCCCCGGCGGGTCTGGCGATCCTAGATCGGGAGCTCCGGTACGTCCAGCTCAACGAGACCCTCGCCGCGATGAACGGTCTTTCGGTGCAGGAGCATCTCGGCAGCCCCGTGCGTGAGGTCCTGCCCGCGCTCGCGCCGGTGGTGGAGCCGATCCTCCAGCAGATTCTGGCGACGGGCGAGCCGGCGCTGAATATCGAGGTGAGCGGGGAGTCGCTGGCGCAGACGGGGGCCACGCGACATTGGCTCGCGTCGTACTTCCCGCTCCCGGGACGCGGAGGCCGGCCCGCGGGCATCGGCGCGATCGTCGTCGAGGACACCGGGCGCCGGCGCGCCGAGGAGGCCCGGCGGCGCTCGGGGGCGGAGTTCCGGGCGATCGTCGAGCAGGCGACCTACGGCATCTACCGCTCCACCGTGGACGGCAAGTTGAAGCGCGTGAACCCGGCCCTGGTGCGGATGCTCGGCTACGACTCGGAGGCGGAGGTCCTGGCGCTGGACTTGGCGCGCGATGTCTACGTGGAGCCGGCCGAGCGAGACCGGCTGATCGAGCAGTACCGCGCCGCCCAGGTGATCAAGGGGGTCGAAGCGGCGTGGAAGCGGAAGGACGGGCACCACATTCTCGTGCGACTGAGCGGCCGCCCGCTGCGCGACGAGAAGAAGCAGCTCATCGGCTTCTCGATGCTCGCGGAAGACGTGACCGAGCAGCGCACCCTGGAGCGGGCGCTGCAGCAGGCGCAGAAGATGGAGACGGTCGGTCAGCTTACGGGGGGCATCGCCCACGACTTCAACAACCTGCTCACCGTGATCTTGGCCCACGCACGGCTCCTGGCCGAGGCCCTGCCGGCCGATCGGCCCGACCTCCGGCGCGATCTCGAGGAAGTGCAGGGGGCCACACGTCGGGGGGCGGAGCTCGTGCGCAAGCTCTTGGGGTTTAGCCGGCACGAAAAGCTCGAGCTTCAGGCGCTTGATCTGGCAGACTGGACACGGGACGTGCTGGCGGTGCTCCGGCGCGTGCTGCCCTCGAACATCGAGATTCAGTTCGAGCCCGCCGGCGATCGTGGGCTAGTGAAGGCGGACCCGGTCGCGCTCGAGCAGGTCCTCATGAACCTGGTGAACAACGCGCGGGACGCGATGCCCGACGGCGGGACGCTGCACGTCGAGGTGGGCCCGGTCACGCTGGCCGAGGAAGACCGCCCACTCCACGCCTGGATCGAGCCGGGGCCTTTCGTGTGTCTGACCGTGAGCGACACGGGCGTCGGGATGGACGAGCCGACCTTGGCGCGCGTGTTCCAGCCGTTCTTCACCACGAAGCCGCCGGGTGTGGGCACGGGCCTCGGGCTCCCGATGGTGTACGGGTTGGTGAAGCAGCACAAGGGCTTCGTGCATTTCTACAGCGAGGTGGGTCAGGGGACGACGGCGAAGGTGTACCTGCCGGTTGCCCCGGATCAGGCGCGGGCGGTTCGCGCGCCAACTCGGGACGAACTCCTCCCTGGCGGGAGCGAGTCGGTCCTGTTGATCGAGGACGAGGCCCGGCTCCGCAACGTGGCGGAACGGCTGCTGCGCAAGGTCGGCTACCGGGTGCTCGCGGCCCCCGACGGCGAGCAGGGGCTCGCGCTCTATCGGGCCCACCGCAACGAGTTCGATCTGATCGTCACCGACCTCATGATGCCGCGGCTCGGCGGGATGCGGCTCTACGAGATGCTGCGGCTCGATGGGGAGCCCATCAAAGTGCTCTTCACGAGCGGGTATCCCGAGCAGCAGTTTCGGGAGCGGGCAAGCCGCGATCCGGCCGTGGCATTTGTGACCAAGCCGTGGACGGCGAGCGAGCTGCTCAAGCAGGTCCGGGGGCTCTTGGACCGGACCGTGCCGCGGGCGGAGCCCCCGCGGTGCCGTGGCTGAGACGCGAGGGGCGCTCCTCGACGCCGAGGGGATCTCCTGACGTGGGGGCTGGCGTGAGCATCCGCGTGCTGTTGCTCGAAGACGTCCCGGCCGACGCTGAGCTCCTGGCCCGCGAGCTCCGAAAAGTGGATCCGGATGTCGCCGTGCACCGCGTCACGGGCCGGGAGGAGTTCGAGCGCGCCCTGCGGGACGTCGCGCCCGACGTGGTCATCTCCGACCACAACCTCCCGCACTTCAGCGGGTGGGACGCCCTCCAGCTCGTCCGCCAGACCGCGGCGAGGGTGCCGTTCATCCTGGTCACCGGGTCGCTGAACGAGGAGACCGCGGTCGAGTACATGAAGGCCGGCGCCGCCGACTACCTCCTTAAGGATCGCATCACCCGCCTGGGGCCCGCGGTGAGGGCGGTGCTCGAGCAGAAACGCGCGCGTGAGGAGCAGGAACGCGCCCGCGTGGCCGCTGAGGAGGCGCTGCGCGCCCAGCGCGAGTTTCTTCGGGCGGTCGTGGACCTCAGCCCCAACCTCATCTTCGTCAAGGACTGGGATGGCCGCTTCGTGCTCGTGAATCAGGCGGTGGCCGACCTCTACGGTACGACGGTCGAGGCCCTCGTTGGGAAGACGGATGCCGACTTCAACCCCAACGTCACCGAGATCGAGCCCTTCCTGCGGGACGACCGCGCCCTGATGGAGGGCGGTCGGCCGAAGCTGATTCCCGAGGAACCCGTCACGGACGCCCGCACCGGGAAGGTCCGGTGGTTTCAGACCGTCAAGGTGCCGCTCCGCCTGCCGAGTCACGACCGGCCGCTCGTCCTCGGCGTCGCCACGGATATCACCGAGCGGCGGCGCCTCGAGGATCAGGTCCG
Organism: Gemmatimonadales bacterium; assembly: GCA_030699545.1. Taxonomy (GTDB): domain Bacteria; phylum Gemmatimonadota; class Gemmatimonadetes; order Gemmatimonadales; family GWC2-71-9; genus 20CM-2-65-7. The sequence goes on from JAUYMC010000334.1 coordinate 2,775, forward strand.
GCTGGCGCAGAAGATGGAGGCGGTCGGCACGCTCGCCGGCGGCGTGGCGCACGACTTTAACAACCTGCTCGCGGCGATCATGGCGACCGTAGAGCTGGCGCTGCTGGACCTGCCGTCCGACAGCCCGGTTCGCGGCGACCTTGCGGAAGTCTTGGAGCACGCGGATCGGGCCGCCGCGCTCACGCGACAGCTGCTCGCGTTCGGTCGCAAGCAGGTGCTCGAGCCCCGGATCGTCGATCTAAACAGTCTCGTGGCCGGCATCGTCAAGATGCTCACGCGGGTCATCGGGGAAGACGTTCAGCTCGTGCTCGAGGAGACGCCCGATCAGACCACGGTGTCCTCGGACCCCGGCCAGTTCGAGCAGGTGCTGATGAACCTCTGCGTCAACGCCCGGGACGCCATGCCCCGGGGCGGGGAGCTTGCGGTCCTGACCGAGCGCGTGTTGATCGACGAGGAGTTCTGCGCCACGCACCCCTGGGCGCGGCCCGGTGACTACGTCCGGCTCACGGTGAGCGACACCGGCATCGGAATGGACGCGGCGACCCAGGCGCGCATCTTCGAGCCGTTCTTCACCACGAAGGCCATGGGGCGTGGCACTGGGCTCGGCCTTGCGGTGGTGTACGGCATCGTGAAACAGCACGGCGGCCTGATTCACGTCTACAGCGAGCCGGGGAAGGGAACGAGCTTTCGCATCTACTTCCCGTTCCGCGCCGAGGTGCCCGAGGCCCTCGCGCCGGAAGACGCAGGTGAACTCGTCGGCGGCTCGGAACGGATCCTGCTTGCCGAGGACGACGACGCCC
>JAUYMC010000337.1 GCA_030699545.1 Gemmatimonadales bacterium
CGGCGTCACCAGCCCCATGTCGGCGCGCGGAGTCTGCCGGAAGGGACCGCCTGAGGCAGTCAGGACGATGCGGTCGACCCGCTCCGGCTGATCGAAATCGAAAACCTGAAAGATGGCGCTGTGCTCGGAATCGACGGGGACGAGCTCCCCGCCCCCCTCCCGCGCGGCGCGCGTCACCAGCTCGCCCGCCATCACGAGGGTTTCCTTGTTCGCCAGGGCGACGCGCTTCCCCGCGCCCAGCGCGGCCAGGGTGGCCTCGAGCCCCGCGGCGCCCACGATGCCGTTCACGACGATCCGGACGTCCGGATGCGTGGCGGCTTCGACGAGACAGGACGGCGAGCCTCCGTTCACCAGGCCGACAAATGCCGGCTTCCACTCCTGCTCCTGCTGCGCCAGCAGCGCTTCGTTGGAGTGCGCGGTCAGGGCGACGACGCGGAACCGCTCCCGCTGGCGCGCCAGCACCTGGAGCGTCGAGCGTCCGATCGAGCCCGTCGACCCGAGGATCGCGACGCCGATCGTGGGGGCCGCCATCAGATCACCCCGAACATCCGGTACAGCCCGGCGGCGGTGGGAATGACGAAGTACAGCGAATCGAGGCGATCGAGGACTCCGCCGTGGCCCGGAATCAGCCCTGAGGAATCCTTCACGCCCGCTTCCCGCTTGAACAGCGATTCGGCGACGTCGCCCACCTGCGCCACGATGCCGACGATGGCGCCCAGCGTGAGGAGCTGCCACACGGCAAAATTCCACCCGACCCGGTTGAGCACCAGGAGCCCCAGCAGCACCGACGCGACGACCGCGCCGGCGAATCCGCCCGCCGCGCCCGACTGCGTCTTGTTGGGCGACAGCACCGGCGCGAGCTTCGGGCCGCCCATCCGCACCCCCGCCGCCATCGCGCACGTATCCGCGATCCACGTGATGACCAGCGGGAACAGCGCGAGGGCGACGTAGGCGGACGGACGATTGGCGGCGTTGACGCCGTGCCGGATCGCAATCAAGAAGGTGAGCAGTCCCGACGCATACACGCAGCCGAACAGCGTGACCGAGACGGCGGTGAGGGGACGGCCACCCGGGCCGCGCCGGACCATGGCGTCGACGAGCGTGATGAGCAGCCAGAGCGCGCCGACGTACAGCGCGGGCTCCGCCCAGCGCGTGTCCGACCCCTTGGCCCAGTAGGCGAGCAGCGGAATCCCCGCCGCCGCCACCCATCCCGCCTCCTCGAGCGCGGCAATGCCCTGGCGGCGCGCCAGCTCGTAGATCTCGCGCGTGCCGAGCACGCCCAGCGCGGCGAGCGCCAGCGCGAGCGGCCAGCCGCCGATCCAGATGAGGGCGACGGCGACGGGGATGGCAAGCGCGGCAACGACAACGCGCTGCCCGAGATGGCTGGCCATCAGGACGACGCCGTGACTTTGCCGAAGCGCCGCTCGCGCCGCTGATAGTCCAGAATCGCATCGACCAGCGTCTGCCGGGTGAAGTCGGGCCACAGCACCGGCGTGATGTACAACTCGGTGTAGGCGAGCTGCCACAGCAGGAAGTTCGAGAGGCGCTGCTCTCCCGACGTGCGGATCAGCAGATCCGGATCGCCCCACGGCGCCGTGTACAGCTTGGCGCGAATCGCCTCCTCGTCCACGTCCTCGAGCTTCTTCGTGCCTTTGAGCACCTCTTCGGCGAGCAGCCGGGCCGCGCGCGCGATCTCCCCCCGCGACGAGTACGAGATACAGAGATTGAGCTGCAGCTTGGCGCCGGACGCCGTATCGCGCTCGACGCGCTCCACCGCGCCGCGGGCGCTCGGAACGAGGCGGGAGCGGTCGCCGAGCACGTGCACCCTGACGCCCTGCTGGCGCAGCTCCTGCGCTTCGCGCGCGATGTACTCCTCGAGCAGGTCCATCAACGCCGAGATCTCGTCGTGGGGCCGCTGCCAGTTCTCCTCCGAGAAGGCGAACAGCGTGACGACCTCGACGCCCGCTTCGATCGCGCCCTCGACCGTCTCGCGCACCGCTTTCATCCCGGCGCGATGACCGAGCGGCCGCGGCAGCCGGCGCTCGCGCGCCCAGCGGCCGTTGCCGTCCATGATGATCGCGACGTGACGCGGAATCGGTCCCGAGCGCATCAGACTTCCATGATCTCGGCTTCTTTGGTCTTGATCGCCGCGTCGACGGCCTTGAGGTGGTCGTCGTGGAGCTTCTGGACGTCTTTGTCGGCATGCTTCTGATCGTCGGCGGACACGTGCTCCGTCTTCTTGATCCGGTTCAGCGTTTCCGTACGGGCGTGCCGGATCGCCACCCGCCCCTCTTCGGCGAACTTGTGGATGACCTTGACCAGCTCCTTGCGGCGCTCCTCGGTGAGCGGCGGCAGCGGGATGCGGATCAGGTGGCCGTCGTTGGAGGGGGTCAGCCCGAGGTCGGAGGCGAGGATCGCCTTTTCGATCGCCTTCAGCAGGCCTTTGTCCCAGGGCTGAATGGTGAGCAGCTTGGGCTCGGGCGCGGCCACGCTCGCCACCTGGGTCAGGGGCGTCTCGTTGCCGTACGCCTCGACGCGCACCGTATCGAGCAGGGCCGTCGTCGCCTTGCCGGTGCGGACCGTCGCGAACTCGCGCTTGACGGCCTCGACGGCTTTGTCCATCAGCTGTTTGGCGTGCTTCAGATGATCGGCGAGGGTGGTCATTGCACGGTCGTGCCGACGCGCTCTCCGGCCAGCACTCTGGCCGTCGCGCCGGGCTGGTTGATGTTGAATACCACGATGGGGAGCTTGTTCTCCTTGCACAACCCGAAGGCATTGGCGTCCATCACCGCGTAGCCTTTGACGATCGCCTCCTGAAACGTCAGCTGCGGGATGAACTGGGCTTTCGGGTCCCGCTTGGGATCCGCCGTGTAGATCCCGTCCACATTCGTCGCCTTGAGAATCGCCTGCGCCTCGATTTCCAGCGCCCGCAGCACCGCGGCGGTGTCGGTGGAAAAGTACGGATTGCCCGTGCCGCCCGCGAAGATCACCATGCGGCCCTTCTCGAGATGGCGCACCGCCCGGCGCCGGATGTAGGGCTCGGCCAGCTCCTCCATCCGGATCGCCGTCATGACGCGGGTATCCACGCCCTTCTTTTCGTGAATGTCCTGCAGCCGGAGCGGGTTGTTGATCGTCGCGAGCTTGCCCATGTAATCGGCGGAGACGCGGTCCATCCCCTGCTGGCTGGCGGTGGTGCCGCGCAGGAAGTTGCCGCCGCCGATCACGAGGCCCAGCTGCACGCCGGTGGCCGCGACCTGCTTCAGCTCATCGGCCAGCCGGTCGATGACGGTGAAATCGATCCCGGACACGCGCGCGCCGGCGAATGCCTCGCCCGAGACTTTCAGCAGGGCGCGCGCGTACGCGAGCTTCGCGGCTCCCGCCACTCAGTTCCCGCCCAGCTCGAAGCGCGCGAACCGCCGCACCTCGACCTTTTCGCCGGTCTTCCCCGCGAGCGCCTTCACCAGCTCGCCGACGGTGACCGTGTCGTCCTTCACGAACGGCTGTTCCAGCAGGACGTGCTCCTGGTAGAACTTCCGGAGCTTGCCCTCGACGATCTTCGCCTTCACCGCCTCCGGCTTCTGTTCCTCGGCCACCTGCGCCGTGTAGACGCGGCGCTCCCGCTCCACGACGTCGGCCGGCACGTCCTCGATCTTCACGGCGATCGGCCGCGCGGAGGCGATGTGCAGCGCCAGGTCCTTGGCGAGCTGCTTGAACTCCGCCGTGTTGGCCACGAAGTCGGTTTCGCTGTTCAGCTCCACCAGCGTCGCGACGCGGCCGTTGAAGTGCAGATACACCTCGATCACGCCTTCGGCCGCGGCGCGGTCGGCGCGCTTCTCGGCGCGCGACGCGTACTTGACCCGAAGCAGCTCTTCGGCCTTGGCCATGTCGCCGCCGGCCTCCTCGAGCGCCTTCTTGCAGTCCATCATGCCGGCACCGGTCTTGGCGCGCAGCTCGGCGACCTGTTTGGCCGAGATGGTGGTCGTCTTGCTACTCATTGCCTCCACTCCTCATAAAAACGCCGCCCTCGCGCCGTGAAGCCCGGGGGCGGCGGTCGGTGATGATCCTGCGTTGTCAGTTACGCCTCGCCCCCCCCCGCGGCGGACTCCGCGGGAGGCTCCTCCGTCTTCAGCCGGGCGGCGATCGCCTCCGGCTTGGGCCGCCGCTTGCGCCGCGCCGGCCCCTTCTTCTTGTGGCCCTCGGCGTCCGTCTCCACCCCCGTTTCGGTGGAGTACGTCGTGCCTTCGCCCTCTTCGCCGGCGTCGCGCAGCGGCATCTGGCGCCGCGCTTCGCCGATCACGTCGCAGATCACCGCGGTGATGAGCGAGACGGCGCGAATCGCGTCGTCGTTGCCCGGGATCGGCACGTTGATCAAGTCGGGATCGGCGTTCGTATCCACGATCGCGACCACGGGAATCTTGAGCTTGTTGGCCTCGGCGACCGCGATGCGCTCCTTCTTGGCGTCGACGATGAACAGCGCGCCCGGCAGCCGGCCCAGGTTCTTGATACCCGCGAGGTTCTTGTCCAGCTTGACGCGCTCGCGGTCGAACAGCAGCTGCTCTTTCTTGGTGTAATTCGTGAAGTCGCCGTCCGCCGCGCCCTGCTCCAGCTCCTTCAGACGCTTGATCTGCTTCTTGATCGTCTGGAAGTTGGTCAGCGTCCCGCCCAGCCACCGCTCCGTCACGTAAAACGCGTTGCAGCGCTTGGCTTCGGCTTCCAGGATGCCCTTGAGCTGTTTCTTGGTGCAAACGAACAGCACACCCTCACCCTTCAGCACCACGCTGCGCAGCAGCTCCTGCGCCAACTCGAGCTGACGGAGGGTCTTCTGGAGATCGATGATGTAGATGCCGGAGCGCTCGGCGAAAATGAACCGGCGCATCTTGGGATTCCAGCGGCGGGTCTGATGCCCGAAATGGACACCCGCTTCCAGCAAATCCTGCAACTGAGGCTGTGCCATTACTCACCTTTCATGGGTTTTGGTCCGCCGCTGCTCTCGCCTTCGGTGCCACCCCGTATCGACGGGGACCCAACACCGAATCAAGCAGCGTGAGATTTTTTGTGCGCTTACCGCTTGCTGAACTGGAACCGCTTCCGCGCGCCGGCGCGACCCGGCTTCTTCCGCTCGACCGCCCGCGGATCGCGGGTGAGCAGGCCCTGCTCGCGCAGCTTCTTGCGATGCCGGTCGTCGGCGAGCGTCAGCGCCCGCGCGATGCCGAGCCGCAGCGCCCCCGCCTGACCGGTCCACCCACCGCCGTTGACGCGCGCGTACACGTCAAACGCGCCGAGCGTATCGGTCGCGGTGAACGGCTGCTGAATGTGACTCACGAGCGACGGCCGCGGGAAATAGTCGCCCAGCGTGCGCCCGTTGATGTGCCACTTCCCCGAGCCCGGGGTCAGGTACACCCGCGCGATGCCGAGTTTGCGGCGCCCGATCGCATGCCAGCGCAGCTCCGGAGCGAGGTCGGTCATTCCGACGCTCCGATCGCCAGCGGCGCGGGCTGCTGCGCCGCATGCGGATGCTCGGCGCCGGCGTAGACCTTGAGCATTTGCTTCACGTGTTGACGCGACAGCGTCGTCTTCGGCAACATCCCCCACACCGCTTTCTCGATGACCCGCTCCGGATGCTTGCCAAGCAGCTTCTGGACCGGCGTGAACCGCTCGTGGCCCATGTAGCCGGTGTGCCGGAAGTAGCGCTTCTGCTCGATCTTCCGGCCCGTCAGCTGCACCCGTTCGGCGTTGATGACAATGACGCAATCCCCGCCGTTCACGTACGGCGTGAACGTCGGCTTATGCTTGCCGCGGAGAATCTGCGCGACGCGGCTTGCGAGACGGCCCAGGGGCTGTCCCGCCGCATCCACGACCCACCAGCGACGCTCGATGTCTTCCGGCTTGAGCGTGTACGTCTTCATGCCCGCATGTATCCTGATTTTTGACAGACGCGAACTCTAACCGGGGCGTAAGGCTCTGTCAACTTGAGGGTTGCACCAGAGTGACGAGGGGCGCCCCCTTTTCCACCCTCGCCCCCGCCGCGACATGCACCGCCTCCACCGTCCCGGCATGCGGCGCCCGCAGCTCGTTCTCCATCTTCATCGCTTCCACCACCACCAGCCGCGCGCCGGCGCCAACCTGCTGGCCTGCGGTCACCTCCACGCGCACGACCAGCCCCGGCATCGGCGCCTTCACGACGTTGCTCGAGCTGGCCCGCCTGGCCCCCTGCCCGGTCAGCACCTCGATCTGGCGCGCGCGGTCGTCGACGACGTCGACCTCAAACCGCTCCCCCACCGCCCCGAGCGCCCACCGCCCCTGCTCCAGCGCCTGTCCGGCCACCGTCCACGATTCACCGGCGAGCAGCAGATGCGAGAGGGGGGTGCCCGGGACCGGCGCCCAATGCGCTTCATGCGCAGCGCCGTCCACCGTGACCTGGCCGCCTGCAACGTCCACCACGTAGGTGCGGCCGCGCAGGGTGACGTGGTATCTCACGCCGCCTCCAGGGCCACAACGGTTTGCACATGCGCCGTTTGCGGCAACACATCGAACGCGCGGACGCCCGTGATCTGATAGTTCACATCGAGCCGGTGGAGATCGCGCGCCAGCGTGGCGGGATCGCACGAGACATAGATGAGCCGCGGCACCGGCGCGGACGTGAGGCGCAGCGTCACATCCCACTGCAGGCCGGCGTGCGGCGGATTCACGACGACGGCGTATGGCGCCGGCAACGTGGCGAGCACATCCTCGGCGCGCGCCGCGATGAAGCGCCCTCCCGGAACGTGCGCCTGCGCCCAGGCGATGGCGCGCTCGTCGGCATCCACACTCACCACGTTGGCGCCCCGATCCACGAGCAGCGCGGCGGTGTCGCCCATGCCGCCGTACAGGTCCCAGACGGTCTGGCCGCGCACGTCGCCCAGCTGCCCCACCGCCCACTGGCGGACGATGCTGCTCATTTCCGGGTTGCTCTGCTCGAACGCTCCCGCCAGCGTGCCGCCCCCCGCTCCCGCCACGACCCGCTCCTGCCACCAGAGCACCGCTTCCTGTCCAGCCTCAGCCAACGCCGCCTGAAAGCGTTCACTCTCGGGCCACGCACTCCCGGCCGACTCGACGAGGACGTGCCGGCGCTCCTCGCGGTCCAGGCGCAGCACGATGCGACTCGTCCCGGGCGGCAGCAGATCGAGGTGGGCCCGCATCTCGCGCCACAGCGCCATGAGCCGGAAGTCCGTGATGTGACAATCCGCCAGCGGGAATACGAAGGTCGGCCGGTCGTAGGGATGTAAACCGACCGCCGGACGGCCCGACGGCCCGACGGCCCTTACATCCATCGAGATCTTGGCGCGATACCGCCACTCCTCCAGCGCTTCGACAATTTCGGGATCTTCGATCTGGAGCTTGCCGATGCGGCGCAGCGTGTCGCCGACGATCTTTCGCTTGGCGGCGAGCTGCGCGTCGTAGGCCACGTGCTGCAGCTGGCAGCCGCCGCAATGATCGTGCACGTAGTGGGGACAGGGGGGCGCCACGCGCGCCGGTCCCTGCTGCACGATGGCGCCCGCCTCGGCCCGCGCAAAGTTGCGGCGCACCTGGAGACTCCCGTCGCGCAACCGCACGCGATCGCCCGGCGTGGTGCGCGGGATGAAGACCGCGCGACCGTCGGCCAGACGGCCGACGCCATCGCCCCCCGCGGCCACGCCGGTGATCCCCACCAGATCAGTCACGCAGCGCCTCGCGCCGGGCCGCCGATTCCCAGTCCGACGGACGGGCCGGCGGGCGGGCGGGCGAGCGCCCGTCTACCGATTTCGGCACGGTGCGCTGTTGGTCGGCCAGCATCGCGGCCGCCACCGCGATCGCCCGCTCGATGCCCGGGGCCGGCGCGGCCGCCAGGAGGCGGGAGCCGGCGCGCTCGAGGTAGGTCGTGTCGAGCTCGCCTTTGCGAAATTCGGGGTCGTCCATCACCCGGAGGTGGAACGGCTGGCTCGTCGGCAGCCCCACGATCACCAGCTCGCACAGCGCCCGCCGCATGCGCTCGATCGCCATGTCACGGCTCTCGCCCCAGGCGATCAGCTTGGCGAGGAGGGGATCGTAGAACAGCGTCACGTCGCTCCCCGCTTCGACGCCGGCGTCCCAGCGAACGCCCGGCCCCGTCGGGACGCCGAGATAGTGCAGCACCCCCGCGGCGGGCAGAAAGTCGTTGAACGGATCCTCGGCGGTGATGCGGCATTCGATGGCATGGCCGCGCGGGTGCAGCAGGCCGGGATGGATCCGCATCGATTTCCCCCCTGCGATCCGCAGCTGCTCACGCACCAGATCCACTCCGTACACCAGCTCGGTCACCGGGTGCTCGACCTGAATGCGCGTGTTCATCTCGAGGAAATGGAATTGGCCGCCAGGCGTCAGCAGGAACTCGATGGTTCCGGCGCCGAGGTAGCCCACCGCGCCCGCCGCCGCGGTCGCCGCTTCGGAGAGCCGGCGCCGCAACGCCGGCGAGACGACGGGCGACGGCGCTTCCTCGATCAGCTTCTGATGGCGCCGCTGGATGCTGCACTCGCGCTCGCCGAGCGCCACGACGCGGCCGTGCCGGTCGGCGAGCACCTGGATCTCGATGTGCCGGGGACGCTCGAGGTACTTCTCGACGTACACGCCGCCGTCGCCGAACGCTTTCTGCGCCTCGCTGCGCGCCGCCTGGAATGCGCTCTCCACCTCCGCCTCCCCGGCGACCCGTCGCATCCCCTTCCCGCCCCCGCCGGCCAGCGCTTTCACGAGGACCGGATACCCGATCCGCTTCGCCTCCCGCCGCGCGTCCGCGGCGTCGCGCAGCGGCGCCGCCGTCCCGGGGACCACAGGCACCCCCGCCGCCTGCATGCGCCGGCGGGCTTCGGTCTTGTCCCCCATGGCGCGGATCGCGGCGGCGGGCGGGCCGACGAACGTCAGACCCGCTTCGCCGCAGGCTTCGGCGAACGCCGCGCGCTCCGACAGAAATCCGTAGCCCGGATGAATCGCGTCGCAGCCCGTCGCCTGCGCGGCCGCCACGAGCTTGCGAATGTCGAGGTAGGACTCGGCGGGGGGGGGCGCGCCGATCGCCACCGCGGCGTCGGCGGCGCGCACGTGCGGCGCCAGCCGATCGACGTCGGAGTAGACCGCGACCGCCGTGAGCCCTTCATCGCGGCAGGCGCGGATGATGCGGAGCGCGATCTCGCCGCGATTCGCGACGAGGACGCGCTTCAACACGAGCCGGGATTCACCGGCATCCCACTTCCGCTTTCACCCCGAACGTGCGCAGCGGCCGGCACAAGTCGGACACGGTCCCCACCGCGCGCCGGTAGATCTCGATCGCCGGCGCGGTCCACGTGTCGTGCTGGTCGATCGACAGACGCAGCGCGGCAAAGACGAAATCGTTGGCGGGAACGCGGTCGCCCTTCCGCTCCCGGCCCGCCACCCACACCAGCGGGCGCCGATTCCACTTGACCGGGGGGCGAACCTCCGGCGGACGCTCGAACGCGGTGCTCGCGCACAGCGCGCGGTCTTCGGCGAGACCGCGGAGCCCGCCACTGCGGGCCTGCAGCGCGCGCAGCACATGGCGGCGGAACACGCTGTCCCCGCGCCACCGCTCGTAGGGAATGATCAGCAGATCGGTTCGCAGGCCACGCACGAACCGCAGGTACCACGCGCTCTGCGTGTCGATCTCGGTGGCGGTGAACAGCATACCGCCCTGCGGACAGGCGCGCAGCAGGTTCTCGCCCAGCTCCTCGAGGACCGGCGGGAGGCGCAGGGTCTCGGGGAGCTTGTGCCAGGCGGCCGTCGCGGCGCCCTGCCCGTTCGCTTCCCAATCGAGATACGCGCGCTCGCCGTAACTGAACGTGTGCCACAGCCGTGCCGAGTCACCGGCGCGCGTGCCCGCGGTCAGCCGGACGGCACGGGCGAGCACCTGTTCCGCGGTATCGAGCGTCGCGTGGGCGTGGAGCGAATCCGGCGTCGACCGGTGGGTGTGGTACTGGGCGGCGAGCCGCAGATAGACGCGGCCGAGCTGCAGCCAGGCCCGGCCATCCGTCGAATCGGCGGCGACGCGCGCCCACCACGCCGCGCGCAGGGAGTCGC
>JAUYMC010000362.1 GCA_030699545.1 Gemmatimonadales bacterium
GGAGCGCGCGCCTCCAGGTCCGGAGGAGGCGTTTGACGGCCGGCTCAGGCATCGGGTGACGGGACGAGCAGTGGGTTAGCCTTCACCGGTACGCCTCCATTGAGCACGATAACGCCCCCGATGTGCACAGTCACGGCTCCAGCGGCGGGCGGTGCCGTCGGGTCGTCGGGCATAATAGCTCCTGCGGTTTGGCCGAGATGCGCTCACCGCAGATTCCGCACGCGGTGTCGATTCGCTCGCGTCTCATTCGTCGTCTGAGTAGAGTCCGGGAACCCACCTCAACGCGAAGGACGACGCCATGATCAAGACCGGAAAGATCACGCCGTGCCTGTGGTTTGACGACCAGGCCGAAGACGCGGCCCGGTACTATACGGGCATATTCAAGGACTCCCGGATCACGAACGTCACGCGCTACGGCAAGGCGGGGGTCGAGGTGCATGGCCGGCCCGCGGGGTCGGTCATGGTGGTGGCGTTCGAGCTCGAGGGGCAGCCGTTCACCGCGCTCAACGGGGGGCCGCACTTCAAGTTCAACGAGGCGGTCTCGTTCCAGGTGCAGTGCGAGACGCAGGAGGAGATCGACTATTACTGGGACAAGCTGGCCGCCGGCGGCGATCCCAACGCGCGGCAGTGCGGCTGGCTGAAGGACCGCTACGGGCTGTCGTGGCAGGTCGTGCCGAGGATGGAGCCGTTCTTTTTCCGTGACGAGACGTCGCCGGGCGCGGAGCGCGCGATGGTCGCCATGCTGAAGATGAAGAAGATGGACCTGGCCGAGCTCGAGCGGGCCTACAAGGGATAGATCCTTCGCGCCTACGGCGCTCAGGATGACAGCAAGAAAGCGCCACGACCGTGCGAGGCCTGGTCCCGTAGGCCTAAGCCGCCGCGGCTGGGGCCGGTCCCGCGTCGACGAGCTGCTTGGTCACCGGCTCGACGCGGACGTTCAATCCCTCGAGGGTGCGCGAGCCGAGGAGCACGAGATCGCCCGGGATCCAGGACAGCTCCGCGCCCGTATCGACCAGCACGGACGGCACGGCCGCCCGCTCGCCCGGGCGCGACGGATTCTCGACGGCGATATCGACACGAAACAACCCCATGGGATCCGACATGATCGCTCCTCCTGGCTGCCGAGTTGTACCATTCGAGCGGCCGAGGTGTCAACTCCGCGCGGGCGGCGCGGTTTGACACCCCACCCCCGAGGCGACGTCGACGCGGAACGTCCCCATGTCGTCGGCTGGCCCGATCCCGCGGTCGCCCAGGATCTCGTGCAGGCGGCCCTCCGGCGGCGCGACGGCATCGAAGACATCATGCTCACGATCCCGGCGGGAATGAGGTTCCTACTTGCCCGGCGGGGACGCACCGGACACATTGCCGGGCGTGCCACGCATCCTCATCGCCGAGGACGATGCCGACGTCCGGTCCGTGGTCGCTCGCCACCTCGGGAACGCGGGATACGAGGTTCTCGAAACGGCCGGCGGACGGGCGTGCCTGGACGTACTCCGCACCACGCCGGTGGACCTCGTCATTGTCGATATCTACATGCCCGAGGTGGACGGGATCGCGGTCATCGCGCAGGCGCACCGGGAGTTCGCGCAGGTGCCCATCCTGGCGATCTCCGGCGGCGGCACGGTGCCGCAAGACCGCACCCTGGAGATCGCGCAGCGCCTCGGCGCGACGCGCACGCTGACCAAGCCGTTCGACCGAGAGGCGCTGCTGGCGTCGGTTCGCGAGTTGGTCGGTGAGCCCTAAGGGCGGGGAGCTCCGCACCATCGCGGCCACCGTGCCCCAATTCCACGTCGTGCCGCCGCGCGCCCTGGCGATTTCGGCGGCCGCGCTGGCGGTGTCGGTCGCCGGAGCCATGGTGTTCCCGCAGGGCTTCAGCGAATACGGATTCCTCGCCTGGCTGCTGCCGATGATCCCGGCCTTTCTCCTCTGTTATTACCGCGGGTGGACGCGCCTGATGATCATGCTGGCGGCGGCGATGGCCCTGTTGGCGTTGGGGTACGGGGTGGCCGCGCTGCTCGGCACCACGCCGCCCGAATGGCCGTCCATCGGCTTCGTGATCGCGGCGTACATCGGGATCGCCCTCGGCGCCGGCTGGTTCCGCGAGGTGCGGACGGCGCAGGACCAGCGCGCGGTGGCCGAGCACGCGCTGCACCAGACGAGCCTGCACCTGCGGCAGTCCCACACCGATCTGCAGGTCGCCCAGTGGAGGCTGATCGAGGCGGAGCGACTCGAGGCCGTCGGGCAGCTCGCGGCCGGCGTGGCCCACGAGGTCAAAAACCCGTTGATGACCCTGCTCACGGGCGTGCACTACCTGATGCAGCGGGCGCCCGCGACGGACGGCGATATGAAGACGCTGCTCGCGGACATGCACGACGCGATCAAGCGGGCGGACGCCGTGATCATGGGTCTGCTGGATTTTTCCCAGCCGCGCGAGCTCGCGCTCGCGCCGGCGGATCTCAACGCGGTGGTCCAACGTTCGGCGGTGCTGGTCAAGCACGAGATGACCACGGCGCGGCTCACGCTCGCCCTGGACCTGAGCGCCGACCTGCCGCCCCTGCCCCTGGATGTCTTCAAGCTGCAGCAGGTGCTGGTGAATGTGCTCACCAATGCCGCGCACGCGACGCCGCCCGGCGGCCGGGTCACGGCGCGCACGTATCGCCGCGACGACGTGACGGTGCTCGAGGTGGATGATACCGGATCGGGGATCCCGGAGGAGGCGCTGGGCAAGCTGTTCGATCCCTTCTTTACCACCAAGCCCACCGGCAAGGGCACGGGGCTCGGGCTGGCCGTGTCGCGGCAGATCGTCGAGATGCACGGGGCGTCGATCGACATCGGGAATCGGCCCGACGGGGGCGCCCGCGTGACCATCGCCTTCAATGCCGTCAAGGAGCGTGCCTGATGTCCGAGAAGAAACGAATCCTGCTCGTCGATGACGAGGCCACGATCACGCGGACGCTGAAGCTGTACCTGGAGGGGACGGGCGCGTACGAGGTCCGGGCGGAGAATCGGGGATCGGCGGCGCTCGAAGCCGCGCGCGCGTTCAAGCCCGCCTTGATCCTGCTGGACGTCGCGATGCCCGACATGG
>JAUYMC010000368.1 GCA_030699545.1 Gemmatimonadales bacterium
GAGATGGTGATGCCGGGGGACAACACGAAGATGACGATCGAGCTGATCACCCCGATCGCGATGGAGGAGCAGCTGCGCTTCGCGATCCGCGAGGGGGGCCGGACGGTCGGTGCCGGCGTGGTCACGAAAATCCTGAAGTAAGAGGTCAGCGTGCCGCGCGAGAACATCATCATGGAGTGCACGGTCTGCAAAAGCCGGAACTACTTCACGACGAAGAACCGTCGGAAGCATCCGGAGCGCGCCGAGTGGAAGAAGTTCTGCGCGCGGTGCCGGAAGCAGCAGGCGCACAAGGAATCGAAGTAATGGCGGAAGCGGTGACGGAACGCGGGGGCGCGACGGAGCGCGGCCGGCTGGCGCGGATCGTGGAGTTTCTCCGCGACGTGCGGGCGGAGCTGCGCAAAGTCACCTGGCCCACCATGGAGGAGCTCAAGAAGGCGACGACGGTCATCATCATCTTCGTGATGATCATGGGCGTCGTCATCGGACTCATGGACGCGACGTTCCAGTTCGTGTTCGTGCGGGCCGTCGCCCGGCTGTTCTGATGTCGGAGCATCGCTGGTACGCGATTCAGACGACCGCGGGGCATGAGAACAAGGTGCGCTCGCTCGTCGCGCGGCGCATCGCCGAGGACGCGCGGCCCGACGCCGAGAAGCCGATTCGCCAGGCGCTGGTCCCCACGCAGGACGTGGTGGAGATCAAGAACGGCAAAAAAGTGAATGTGGAGCGGAAGATCTATCCCGGGTACGTACTCGTGGAAATGCTGAAGAACCAGGAAACGCTCCATACGATCAACGGCATTCAGGGCGTGATCAAATTCGTCGGCACCGGCCGCGAGCCGATGCCGCTGCGCCCCGACGAGGTGAACCGCCTGCTGGGGATCGAGGAAGCGATCAAGGAAGAAGAGCCCGCAGAGCAGATTCCGTTCCTCGTGGGCCAGGTCGTGGAGATCACGGAAGGGCCGTTCTCCGACTTCAGCGGCACCGTACAGGAAGTCTTGCCGGACAAGGGCAAGGTGCGGGTCTCGGTAGCGCTGTTCGGCCGGCCGACGTCGGTGGAGCTCGATTATTTGCAGCTGAAGGCTCACTAAGAGCCCCGACCACAGGGCATGTGGCAGTCCGCCCCGTGCGGACACTAATAGAGGAATACGATGGCCAAGCCAATCACCGCAGTGGTGAAGCTGCAGGTGCCCGCTGGGCAGGCGACGCCCGCCCCGCCGGTCGGCACCGCGTTGGGCCCCCACGGCGTCAACATCATGGACTTCGTGAAGCAGTTCAACGCGCGCACCCAGAGCGCGGCGGGCATGGTCACACCCGTCGTGGTGACGATCTACAAGGACCGCACCTTCACGTTCATCACCAAGACGCCCCCGGCGGCGGTGCTCCTGAAAAAGGAAGCCGGCATCGAGAAGGGCTCCCCGACGTCGAACCGCGACAAGGTCGGGAAGGTGACGCGGGCGCAGCTCCAGAAGATCGCCGAGCTCAAGATGCCCGACCTGAACGCGACCGACCTCGAAGGGGCGATCAAGATGATCGCGGGGACGGCGCGCTCCATGGGCCTGACGGTGGAGGGTTGATGCGGACGCACAGCAAGCAGTTCCGCGTCGCCGCTGCGACCCTCGAGCCCAGAAAGCTCTATCCTCCCCCGGCGGCGGTGGCGCAGGTCAAGAGCGCCGCGTTCGCCAAGTTCGACGAGTCGGTGGACGTGGCGGTGCGCCTGGGCGTCGATCCCAAGCACGCCGACCAGATCGTCCGCGGCACCGTCTCGCTGCCGCACGGAACCGGCAAGAAGATCCGGGTGTTGGTGCTGGCACAGGGCGAGAAGGCCAAGGAAGCCGAAGCGGCGGGGGCGGACATGGTCGGCATCGAGTACGTCCAGAAGATCAAGGACGGCTGGCTCGATACCGACGTGATCGTCGCGACGCCGGACGTCATGGGGCAGCTGGGACCGTTGGGCAAGGTGCTGGGCCCCCGCGGTCTGATGCCCAACCCCAAGGCGGGCACGGTGACGATGGACGTGGCCAAGGCGGTCAAGGAGCTGAAGGCGGGCAAGATCGAGTTCCGCGTGGACAAGAGCGGCATCGTCCACGCGCCGATCGGCAAGAAGTCGTTCGGCGCCGACCAGCTCGCCGCCAACCTCCAGGCGTTCATGGATGCGATCGTGAAGGCGAAGCCGTCGGCCGCCAAGGGCCATTACATCCGGTCGGTGACGGTGTCGAGCACCATGGGGCCGGGGGTGCCGGTGGATCCGGCGGGGTATCATCAATGACCACCACCAAAACGCAGAAGCAGGAGATGGTGACCGCCCTGGCGGCGCAGCTCGCCGGGTCGCGCACCATCTATGTCACCGATTTCACCGGGCTCGACGTAGCCCGCATCAGCGAGTTACGCCGCCGCCTGCGCGCGGCGGGCGTCGAGTACGTCGTGGTGAAGAACACATTGGCCCGGCGCGCCCTGACGGACACGCAGCGGGAGGGGCTTGACGCGCATCTCGCCGGTCCGACCGCACTGGCGCTGGCGGGCGCGGATCCCGCGGCCGCCGCGAAAGTGCTGACGGACTTCGCCAGGGAGTTTGAGAAGCCCACCATCAGGATCGGGCTCGTGGAAGGCAAGCCGGTGACGGCGGCGCAGATCAAGCGTCTCGCGGCGCTGCCGCCGAAGATGGAGCTGCTGGCGATGCTGGGCGGGGCGCTGCAGGCGCCGATGGCCGGCTTCGTGGGAGTGCTGAACGGATTGCTGTATTCGCTGGTGGGCGCCCTCGAAGCCCTCAAAACCAAACGGGCAGGAGCACAATAATGGCCACGCAGACGATGAGTAAGGACGACATTCTCGAAGCCATCGGCAACATGTCGGTGTTCGAGCTGGCGGAGCTGATCGAAGCGTTCAAAGAGCGCTTCGGCGTGACGATCGCGGCTCCGGCGGCGGCGCCCGCAGCGGGCGCGGGTGGGGCGGCGGGCGCGGCGGCGCCGGCGGCCGA